>JAPPGB010000079.1:24268-49977 GCA_028821475.1 Spirochaetaceae bacterium | reverse complement strand
GGGCGGTGCAGCGGGCGCTGGCGGCGGCGGACGGCAACGTGACGCGCGCGGCGCGTGCCCTGGGCATCAATCGCACGACGCTGCACCGCAAGCTGAACAAGTACGGGTTGACCCCGCAGGCCGCCGACTACGCCGACTCCGGCGAGTGAGGCGGGCCCCGTTCGCGGCCGCCAGGAGGTGTCGCGGATTGCGTCTTGTGGCGCAGTTCGCGACAGCATTGCCGAAACTCGTAACCGCCTTGTCCGGTGGGAGTTATCCGTAACCGCCCGGCACCGGCGGGGCTTGGGTCGCATATTGCGCCACTCGTCCGCGATGCTGCGAAACCAGTCCAGGTCGCACCAACTCTTTTCTCCAAGATGAATTGAGGTGATGCCAAAGACTTGGCCCGGTTCTTGCTTATAGGCTGGTGTCGCGAGGCCGTTCGCCGCGCGCCTTCGCGCGCGTGAACGCGGCCTGCTGACCAACGAGACGACAGCGGATACCCAGCGATGAACAGGAGACGACACCGGCTGCTCAGCATCGACCGGCCAGCGTCGGCCCGCCGGCGACGGACGGTAACCGCCGCCCGCCGCCGCGGCGCGGCGCCGCGCGCGCGGGCCGGCATGCTGGTGCTGGCCGCCTGGCTGGCGGTCGCCGCCGCCCATGCGCAGACCCCGGGCCAGGCGACCGCGCCGGGGCCGGTCGGCTTCGGCACGTTTCGCAACGACAGCTACGCCCCCGGCGACCATCGCTACCAGCGCAAGTTCGTCCTGTCCCATCCGGGCAAGCTCAGGGTGAGCTGGCGCCCGCCGGCCAGCGACGGCGGCAGCGCGGTCACCGGCTACCGCGTGTACTGGTACCAGACCGGCGACTACGCCGGCACCGTGCAGTCGGCGAACGTGGCGCCGGCCGGCACCGGCGTGCACGCCCACTACGTCACCGGGCTGACCAACGGCACCGAGTACGGGGTCGGCGTGACCGCCGTCAACGCCGTCGGCGAGGGGCCGTTCCGCACCGGCAGCGGCGTCGCGCTGGCGAGGCTGCCCTACGCCAGCCCGCGCGACGACATGTTCATCAACGTCCCGGCCGCGCGCGACAACATGCAGGTGGGCAGCCTGGCGGCCGCGCGCTCGGGCGCCAACCGGTTGCGGGTCACCTGGAGCCTGCCTGCCGGGACCAGGATACTCGACCACTTCAAGGTGTCCTGGTCCAAGGCGGGCAGCGCCGCGGTCGCCGGCACGTCGCCGGTGGTGCACAAGACCGCGACCTCGTACGACATCACCGGCCTCACCGGGGGCCAGGAGTACCGGATCGAGGTCGACACCACCTATCGTCGCAACGCCGGCGCCGAGGCGTCGTACACGGCGACCGGGGTGACCTCCGCGACGCCCTACGGCGCCCCCACGGCGCCGCGCGACCTGGCGGTGCTGGGCAACGACGGCTCGCTGGCGGTGAGCTGGGCCGCGCCGGCCGCCGACGGCGGCTCGCCGGTGACCGGCTACCGGCTGGCCTGGTCCGCGGCCGGCACCACCGGCAGCACCGACCTGGCCGCGACCGCCCGCGCCCACGCCGTCCCCAACCTGACCAACGAGCGCGCCTACACCGTGACGCTGACCGCCTCCAACGCCTACTACGCGGGGCCGGCGGCGAGCGGAAGCGGCACGCCGTTCCTGAACTCGGTGCCGAGCTTCGGCGACGCCACGGTGGCCGCGCAGACGCGCACGGCGGGCTTGCCGGGCGCCCCCTCGCTGACCCTGCCGGCGGCGAGCGGCGGCAACTACGGCCTGACCTACAGCCTCACCCCGGCGGTGTCCGGCCTGACCTTCGACCCGGAAACACGCGTGCTGTCCGGCGTGGCCGGCAGCGTGGGGCAGCACCAGATGACCTACCGGGTGGACGACGGCGACCGCCTCGATACCGGCGCCGATGCGGACACCCTCACGTTCACGCTCACCGTCAATGCCAACACCTCACCGACCGCGGCGCCGATCGCCAAGAGCACCTACGAGGACATTCCCCTGACGCTCGCCGGGAGCGACTTCACGGGTGCATTCTCGGACGCGGACGCCGGGGACAGCCTGAAATCGGTGAGGATCTGCCCGGTGCCGGCGACCACGGGCAAACTGACGGTCGCCGGCGCGGCGGTGACCGGCTGCGCGGCGTACGAGCCGGACGACCTCGACGCCCTGGTGTACACGCCCGCCGCCGACTACTCCGGCAGCGCCGCCTTCGGGTTCGTGCTGGTCGACCAGGTGGGCGGGTCGGCGGATGGCACCGTTACCATCACCGTGCATCCCAACGACCCGCCGCTGCCCGCCGCCTCGACCGCGCCGTACGGTTCGGTTGCCGGGGGCAACACCGTGACCCTGACCAACAGCAGCCGCGACCCGGACGGGGACACGATGACCTGGCTCTGGGAGCAGACCGCCGGCACCACGGTGACGCTGAGCGACGCCACCGCGGAGAGCCCGACCTTCACCGCGCCGGACAGCGTGGGGTGGCTGACGTTCCGCTTGACCGCCACCGACGAGCACGGCGCCGGCGCCGCCGATACGGTCTCTCTGCACGTCTACACGCCGCCGGACGCGCCGGCCACACTCACGGCCAGCCCCGGCGATGGCGAGGTCACGCTGACCTGGACGCCGGGTGACGGCAACGGCAACAAGATCAGCGCCTGGCAGTACCGCGTCAGCGCCGACGGCGGCAGCACCTGGGGTCTATGGATAAAAGCCGGCCGCGGGATGATTTACAACACGATCGCCACCGCGCTGCGCAACGGCACCTCCTACACCTTCGCCGTGCGCGCCGGGAACAGCGCCGGATATGGCACGCCGCGCATGATCACCGCGACGCCGGAGGAGACCCTGGAGTCGAACCGGTACGTACCGCGAGCGAGGGCCGGCATGAAAGACACGCAACTTGGTGATGAGACGGTCGAGACCGGCGCGACCGTCACGCTGGACGCGAGCCGGAGCAGCGACTGGGACTACGTGAAGCGGTTCTACGTCGCCGACAACGTGCCCGTGTTGGAGTACGACGAGGAACAGGAGGCGGAGGACTTCACCTACCGCTGGACGCAGGTGCGCACCAGCCTGGCCACGCCGCAGGTGACCCTGGACGATGCGACGGCGATGCAGCCGACGTTCACCGCGCCGGACAGGCCCACCGCCCTGGTATTCCGCCTGACGGTCGGCGACGGCGTACACACGGATGATCACGAGGTCACGATCCGCGTGGTGTGGCCGGAAGGCATCCCGAGCTTCGGAACGACGCGCCGCTTGTCCCTCGGTCTGCGGCCCGACGACACGCTCTCGCGGGTGCTGCCGGCAGCGACCGGCGGCACCGCGCCTCTGGTCTACAGCCTGACGCCGGCCGCGCCCGGCGTGATGGCCTTCGACGCGGCGGCGCGGACGGTGACCCTCACGCCGGCCGCAGCCGGTTCCTGGACCTTCGACTACACGGCCACGGACGCCGACGGCGACGCGGACACGATCACGCTCGCCGTGCAGGTGGCCGAGGTCTCGACGCCGCCGACGTTCGGCGGCGTCTCGATCAGGGACTTGCGACTGGTGAAGGGGGCATTCGCGGTCAGTGACTTGCGCGGCCGTCCACACACGCTGCCGCGGGCCAGCGGCGGCGAAGGCCCGCTGACCTACAGCCTCACGCCCACGGTGCCGGGCCTGACCTTTTTTCCGCGGGAGCGCGCGCTCCGCGGCAGACCGACGACTGCCGGCTCCTACGCCATGACCTACCGGGCGGTCGACGCGGATGCCGATGCCGGCGACGCCGACAGCGCCACCCTGAGCTTCACGATCGACGTGGTCGAGAACTCCCGCCTGGTCGCCCTGTTCCCCGGCGAAACGGTGTCCCTGCGCATGAAGGTCCCGATGGCGAAGTGGCGCCACACGGATCGCGAGCTCAACCGGTACCCCTACGCGGTCGACTTTCGGGACTACTTCCACGACCCCGACGGCCGGCACACCATCTCGATCGCCAAGCCACCGCACCCGCCCATCGTGTGGTCGTTCTGCCGCGATGACCCGCGGGCGTGCGGGTACGTGGACCGGGTGGGAACGTGGACGATCAACGTGACCGCGAAGGATCCGCTCGGCACGACGGCAACGCAGCGGTTCCACGTCACCGCGCTGCCAGCGAACCGCGCGCCGGTCGTCAAGCGAGACTTCCCCAGCATTTCGATGGGCCGATACGGCACCAGCCCCGGTTGCACAAGTTACATTTGCACCAATAGAGTTGTAAGTCGTTACTTCAGCGACCCGGACGGCGACCCGCTGACCTACCGGGCGGTCAGCTCGAACCCGCGCTTGGGCACCCGGATCCACATCACGCGCGCGGGCCGGGCGTACGGCAATGTGCCGGAAGGGCAGATGGAGCTCTTTACGCGACTCGGGTCGGCTGGGGTGGCAGGCAACTGGACGGCAACCGTCACGGTGAGCGCCACCGACACCGAGGGCGAGAGCGCGTACATCGACATCCCGGTCACGGTGCAGAATGACCCGTGGGAAGGCCCGAGACCGGTCGCCGCCCAGCCCGGCGCGCCGAGCTTCGGCGACGCGACGGTGGCGGACCGGAGCTGGCCGAAGGACAAGGCGATCATCCCGCTGCTCCTGCCGGCGGCGACCGGCGGCACGACGCCGCTCACCTACACCCTGACGCCGTCGGTGCCGGGGCTGACCTTCGACGCCGCGACGCTCACCCTGTCGGGCACGCCGACCACGGTCGCGTCCGCCACCGCCATGACCTACAAGGTCTCCGACAGCGCCGCTCCGGCGCGCACCGCCACGCTGAAATTCAACGTCACCATCACCGGCACGGCGGTGGGAACAAGCGCGCCGACCTCGGCGGCGACCGTGCTGCGGCTCCCCGAGGACACCGTGCACGCGTTCGCCGCCGACCAGTTTCCGTTCAGCGACGCCGACGCGGACGAGTACCTCTACAAGCTGCAGGTCGAGACGCTGCCGGCGAAGGGTACGCTGCGACTGGACGGCGTGGAGCAGGCCGCCGGCGCCACGATCGCGGGGTCCGACCTGAGCGGGCTCGAGTACCACCCGCCGGCAAACTGGCACGGGCGCACCTCGTTCACGTTCAAGGTGGTGGATACCACGCAGCGCGCCTCGACCGCCGCGTACCACGCCTACCTGGTGGTGGAGCCGGTCAACGACCCGCCGACGTCGGCGGACCTCGAGCTTACGGTGGCCGAGGACACGGCCTTGACGCTGGCGGCGACCGACGTCCCGTTCGCGGACGTCGACGGCCATCCGGACACGCTCGGCGCCGTGGTCATCGCGTCGCTGCCGGCAGCGGCGGCCGGCGCGCTGACCCTGGACGGGACCGCGGTCACCGCCGGACAGTCGATTCCCGTCCTGTTGGACGAGGAGGACAAGCTCACCTTCGACGGCCTGCAGTTCACGCCGGCGGCGAACTGGCACGGCACCGCGGCCTTCCACTTCGGGGTGGCGGACTCGCCGGGCCTCGCTTCACTCGATACCTACACCGCCACGATCCGGGTGACGGCGGTCAACGACGCGCCGTCGACGGCGGACCTCACCCGCTCGATCGACGAGGACGCGACGCTCACCGTCGCGCTCGCCGACTTCACCTTCGACGACGTCGACGCGGGTGACCGGCTCAAGGCGATCGTATTCACGCAGGCGCCGCGGTCCGGGGAACCGGCGCAACCGGCGGGCACGCTGTCCAGCTTCCACGGCAGCGTCGAGACCGTGATCGACAGCGGCGACACGGTGGCGGCGGCGGGGCTGACGCGGCTGGAGTACCGGCCCGACGCCGACTTCTCGGGCCGGGTGACGTTCACCTTCCAGGTGCAGGACGCCGCCGGCGCCGTGTCGGAGGCCGCCACCGCCACCGTCCAGGTCGCGCCGGTCGCCGACCCGCCGACCTCGCAGGCGTTCACGATCGCCGGCGACGAGGACACGGCGGTGACGGTGGCGGCGGCGAACTTCGTGTTCAGCGATCCCGACCCCGGCGACAGCCTGAAGGCGGTGCGGGTGGTCACCCTGCCGGACGCCGCGCACGGCGCGCTGGCGGTGGACGGGGACGCGGTGAAAGCAGGCGACGCGATCGCCGCGAGCGACCTGGACAGCCTGGCGTTCACACCGGTGGCGGACTGGTTCGGGAACGCCGGGTTCACCTTCCGGGTGGTCGACCAGTCGGATACCGGGTCGGCCGCCGCCTATACCGCGACCGTGACCATCGCCGCGAAGAACGACGCGCCGACGGCCGCGGACCTGACCCGCAAGTGGCACGCGGAGCTGGACTTCGCGGCGCTGTTCCCGTCCGTGTTCGCGGACCCCGACACGGACGACGCCCTCGGGGGGATCGAGCTGACGAGTACGCCGACGGGAGGCACCCTGCTGGACGACGACGAGGAGCAGGAGGAAGACGACGTGATCGCCGCGGCGTCGCTGTCCGACCTGGAGTTCGAGCCGCTGGCCGGCACCTACCGGGCGGCGATCGAGTTCCGGGTGCGCGACACGTCGGGCGCCGCGTCGCAGGACTCCTACACCCTCTCGCTGTGGTGGAACGCGCCGCCGACCGCGAGCGCGCTGAGCCTGACGGCCGGCGAGGACCGGGCGCTGCCGTTGGCAGCGAGCGACTTCGACGCCGCGTTCACGGACGCGGATGACGGCGACAGCCTTACCGCGGTGACGATCGGGACGCTGCCGGGGCAACACGGGAAGCTGACCCTGAACGGCGTTGCGGCCACATCCGGCCAGGTCGTCAGCCGGGCGGATCTGGCGGGTCTGACGTTTACGCCCGCGACCGACTACGCCGGCTCCGTCACCTTCGGCTTCCGCGTGCACGACCGCGAGAACGCACGCTCGGGTGCCGCCGTGGCCACGGTGACGGTCACGCCGTCCGCGGACCCGCCGGTGGCGTCCGCGCTGAACACGAGCACGCGGGAGGACACGGCACTGGCGTTCAAGGCGAACGACTTCGAGAGTTTGTTCGCCGACCCGGACGAGGGCGACAGCCTGAAGGCGGTGAAGGTGGTGACCCCGCCGGACGCCGGCCACGGCGTGCTGGCGCTGAGCGGGACGGCGGTGACGGCGGACCAGGTAGTGGCGCATGCCGACCTGGGGAGCCTGACCTTCACGCCGGTGGCGAACTGGAACGGCGTGGCGCAGATCTTCTTCCAGTTGAGCGACCAGACCGACCGGTTCTCGGTGACCAGACGGCTGGGGATCACCGTGACCGCGGTGGCGGACCCGCCGGTGGCGGCGGCGCTGGGCAAGAGCACGGCCGAGGACACGGCGCTGACGTTCACGGTGGCGGACTTCGAGGGGGTGTTCAGCGACGGCGACGGCGACAGCCTGAAGTCGGTGTGGGTGATCAGCCCGACGGTCGGCGGGCGCGGCACGCTGGCGCTGGATGGAACCGCGGTGACCGCGAACCAGGTGATCGCCCGCGACGACCTGGGGGACCTGGCGTACACGCCGACAGCGAACTGGAACGGGAGGGACAGCTTCACGATCCGGTTCATGGACCAGACCGACACCGCGTCGGCGTTGGCCGACGTCACCATCACGGTGACCGCGGCGGCCGACGCGCCGGTGGCGGGCGCGCTGAACGTGAGCACGGCCGAGGACACGGCGCTGGCGTTCACGGCGGCGCAGTTCGAGGGGGTGTTCACGGACGTGGACGCCGGCGACCGCCTGAAGTCGGTAAAGGTGGTGAGTCTGCCGGCGGCGGCGCACGGGGCGCTGGCGCTGGACGGGACGGCGGTGACGGCGGACCAGGTGGTGGCGCACGCCGACCTGGGCAAGCTGGCGTTCACCCCGGTGGCGAACTGGAGCGGCGAGGCGAGCTTCACGTTCCAGGTGGCGGACCAGTCGGACGCGGAGTCGGCGGCGGCGACCGCGACGATCACGGTGAGCGCGGTGAACGACACGCCGGCGGCGAGTGCGCTGGCGGTGAGCACGGCCGAGGACACGGCGCTGGCGTTCACGGCGGCGCAGTTCGAGGGGGTGTTCACGGACGTGGACGCCGGCGACAGCCTGAAGTCGGTGCAGGTGGTGACCCTGCCGGCGGCGGCGCACGGCGCGCTGGCGCTGGGCGCGACCGCGGTGACGGCGAACCAGGTAGTGGCGCACGCCGACCTGGGAACCCTCACGTTCACGCCCAAGGCGAACTACGCGGGGACCGCCGAGTTCACCTTCACGGTGGCGGATCAGTCGGACGCGGAGTCGGCGGCGGCGACGGCGACGGTGACGGTGACCGCGGTGGCCGACGCGCCGGCGGCCGCGGCACTGGGCAAGAGCACGGCGGAGGACACGGCGCTGGCGTTCGCGGCGAGTGACTTCGAGGGCGTGTTCACCGACCCGGATGCGGGCGACAGCCTGCAGAAGGTGCAGGTCGTGAGCCTGCCGGACGCCGGCCACGGGACGCTGTCGCTGGACCGCGAAGAGGCGCCGGTCTTGATCCCGCGGGACGCCGGCCGCGGGACGCGGTCGCTGGGCCCGGAAGCGGTGACGGCCAACCAGGAGATCGCGCAGGGCGACCTGGCGAACCTGGCGTTCACGCCGGTGGCGAACTGGAACGGGGCGGCGACCTTCACGTTCAAGGTGGTGGACCAGTCGGACGCGGCGTCGGCGGCGGCCACGGCGACCGTCACCGTGAACCCCGTCAACGACGCGCCGACGGCGGGGCCGCTGGGCAAGACGACCGCGGAGGACACCGAGTTGACGTTCGCGGCGGGCGACTTCACGGGCGTGTTCACCGACCCGGATGCGGGCGACAGCCTGAAGGCGGTGCGGGTGGTGAGCCTGCCGGCCGCCGGGCACGGGACGCTGGCGCTGGACGGGGAAGCGGTGACGGCGAACCAGGACGTCGCGCATGGCGACCTGGGGGACCTTGCGTTCACGCCGGCGGCGAACTGGAGCGGTGCGGCGACGTTCGACTTCAAGGTGGTGGACCAGTCGGACGCGGCGTCTGCCGCGGCGGCCACGGCGACGATCACGGTGACCGCGGTGGCGGACGCTCCGGTGGCCGGCGCGCTGCACCTGAGCACGGCGGAGGACACGGTGCTGACCTTCACGGCGGCCGACTTCGAGGCGGTGTTCACGGACGCGGAGGGCGACGCCCTGAAGTCGGTGCAGGTGGCGAGCCTGCCGGACGCCGGGCACGGCACGCTGGCGCTGGACGGCACCGCGGTGGCCACGAACCAGGTGATCGCCCGTGGCGACCTGGGCGACTTGGCGTTCACGCCGGTGGCGGACTGGAACGGGGCGGCGGCGTTCGACTTCAAGGTCGTCGATGCCACGGACGCGGAATCGGCGCAGGCGACGGCGACGATCACGGTGACCGCGGTGGCCGACGCGCCGGCGGCGAGTGCGCTGGCGGTGAGCACCACCGAGGACACGGCGCTCACCTTCACGGCGGCCACCTTCGATGGCGTGTTCTCCGACCCGGACGCCGGCGACAGCCTGCAAGAGGTGAAGGTGGTGAGCCTGCCGGACGCCGGGCACGGCACGCTGGCGCTGGACGGCGCCGCGGTGACCGCGAACCGGGTGATCGCCCGCGGCGACCTGGGCGACCTGGCGTTCACGCCGGTGGCGGACTGGAACGGTGCGGCGGCGTTCGACTTCAAGGTGGTGGATTCCACGGACGCGGAGTCCGCGAACGCGACGGCGACGATCACGGTGACCGCGGTGGCGGACGCCCCGGCGGCCGGCGCGCTGCACCTGAGCACGGCGGAGGACACGGTGCTGACCCTCGCGGCGGCCACCTTCGATGGCGTGTTCTCCGACCCGGACGCCGGCGACGGCCTGAAGGCGGTGCAGGTGGTGAGCCTGCCGGACGCCGGGCACGGCACGCTGGCGCTGGACGGCACCGCGGTGACCGCGGACCAGGCGATCGCCCGTGGCGACCTGGGCGACCTGGCGTTCACGCCGGTGGCGAACTGGAACGGTGCGGCGACGTTCGACTTCAAGGTGGTGGATTCCACGGACGCGGCGTCGGCGCAGGCGACGGCGACCATCACGGTGACGGCCGTGGCCGACGCGCCGGCGGCGGGGGCGCTGGCCAAGAGCATGGCGGAGGACACGGTGCTGACCTTCGCGGCGGCCGACTTCGAGGGCGTGTTCACCGACCCGGACGCCGGTGACGGCCTGAAGCGGGTGAAGGTGGTGTCGCTCCCGGCGGCGACCGAGGGTTTTCTGAGGCTGGACGAGGACGTGACGGCCAACCAGGTGATCGCGCATGGCGACCTGGGAACGCTGGCGTTCAAGCCGGAGGACGACTTCACCGGGGCGGCGACGTTCAGCTTCCAGGTGAGCGATCGCAGCGACCGGCTCTCCGCCACGGCGACGGCCACCATCACCGTGATCGGCGCCAACGACCGGCCGGCGGCGGCGGCGCTGGCCAGGAGCACGGCGGAGGACACGGTGCTGACCTTCGCGGCGGCCGACTTCGAGGGCGTGTTCACCGACCCCGATGCCGGCGACAGCCTGAAGGCGGTGCAGGTGGTCAGCCTGCCGGACACCGGGCATGGGCACCTGGCGCTGGACGGGGAAAAGGTGACGGCGGACCAGGAGGTCGACCACGGCGACCTGGGGGACCTGACGTTCACGCCGGCGGCGAACTGGCACGGACAGGCGAGCTTCACGTTCAAGGTGGTGGACCAGTCGGACGCGGAGTCGCTCTACGCGGACACGGCGACCGTGACGGTGACCGCGGTGGCCGACCCGCCGGCGGCGGGGCCGCTGGCCAGGAGCACGGCGGAGGACACGGTGCTGACGCTCGTGGCGGGCGACTTCGAAAGCGTGTTCACGGACCCCGACGCGGGCGACAGCATGACGGCCGTGAAGGTGGTGAGCCTGCCGGCGGCGACGGCCGGCGCCCTGGCCCTCGGCGGGAACGCGGTGAGCGCCAACCAGGTGATCACGGAAACCGGATTCGACACCAAGACACTGACGTTCACGCCGGTGGCCGACTTCGTGGGCGAAGCCACGTTCACGTTCCAGGTGGTGGACGAGAGCGACACCGCGTCGGCCACCGCCACGGCCACCATCACCGTGACCGACGAGGGCGACGCGCCGGCGGCGGGGACGCTGGCCAAGAGCACGGCGGAGGACACGGTGCTGACGTTCGCGGCGGGCGACTTCGAGGACGTGTTCACCGATCCCGACAGCGGCGACAGCCTGCTGGCCGTGGAACTGCTGAGCCTGCCGGCGGCGGCGCACGGGACACTGGCGGTGAACGACGAGGCGGCCAGCCTGCACAAGGAGATCGAGCACGGTGACCTGGGCAACCTGACCTTCACGCCGGCGGCGAACTGGAACGGTGCGGCGACGTTCCGGTTCGCGGTGCTGGACCAGACGCTCAAGGACTCGGAGGCGGCCACGGCCACCGTGACGGTGACGGCCGTGGCCGACGCGCCGGTGGCGCGGGCGCTGAGCATGACCGCGACGGAGGACACGGAGCTGACGTTTGCGGCGAGCGACTTCGAGGGCGTGTTCAGCGACGCGGACGCGGGCGACAGCCTGAAGGCGGTGAAGGTGGTGAGCCTGCCGGCGGCGGCGCAGGGCGCGCTGGCGCTGGACGGAGAAGCGGTGAGCGCCGGCGACGTGATCGCGCGCGCCGACCTGGAAGACCTGGTGTTCACGCCGGCGGCGAACTTCGCCGGGGCGGCGACGTTCGGCTTCCAGGTGAGCGACCAGGGCGACCGGTTCTCGGCCACGGCGACCGCCACCGTGACGGTGGCTGGAACGAACGACGCGCCGGCGGCGAGCGCGCTGAACCTGAGCACGACCGAGGACACGGCGCTGACGTTCACGGCGGCGCAGTTCGACGAGGCGTCCAGCGACGTGGACGCGGGCGACAGCCTGAAGGCGGTGAAGGTGGTGACGCTGCCGGCGGCGGCGCACGGCGCGCTGGCGCTGGACGGGACGGCGGTGACGGCGAACCGGAAGGTCACGCGCGCCGACCTGGGGGACCTTGCGTTCACGCCGGCGGCGAACTGGAGCGGAGTGGCGACGTTCACCTTCACGGTGGCGGACCAGTCGGACGCCGAGTCTGCCGCCGCGACGGCGACGATTACCGTGGCGGCGGTGGCCGATGCGCCGGTGGCGGGTGCGCTGGGGGTGAGCACGGCGGAGGACACGGCGCTGACGTTCACGGCGGCGCAGTTCGACGCGGTGTTCAGCGACGCGGACGCGGGCGACAGCCTGAAGGCGGTGAAGGTGGTGAGCCTGCCGGCGGCGGCGCAGGGCGCGCTGGCGCTGGACGGAGAAGCGGTGAGCGCCGGCGACGTGATCGCGCGCGCCGACCTGGAAGACCTGGTGTTCACGCCGGCGGCGAACTTCGCCGGGGCGGCGACGTTCGGCTTCCAGGTGAGCGACCAGGGCAACCGGTTCTCGGCCACGGCGACCGCCACCGTCACGGTGGGGGGAACGAACGACGCGCCGGCGGCGGACGCGCTGAACCTGAGCACGACGGAGGACACGGCGCTCA
Source organism: Spirochaetaceae bacterium (assembly GCA_028821475.1). Classification (GTDB taxonomy): domain Bacteria; phylum Spirochaetota; class Spirochaetia; order SZUA-6; family Bin103; genus Bin103. The sequence goes on along the minus strand of JAPPGB010000079.1, from coordinate 37,509 downwards.
CGTTCACGGCGGGTGACTTCGAGGGCGTGACCGCCGACCCCGATGCCGGCGACAGCCTGAAGGCGGTGAAGGTGGTGAGCCTGCCGGCGGCGGCGCACGGGACGCTGGCGCTGAACGGGACGGCGGTGACGGCGAACCGGAAGATCGCGCACGCCGACCTGGAGACGCTCGTGTTCACGCCGGCGGCCAACTGGAGCGGGAAGGCGGCCTTCACGTTCACGGCGGTGGACCAGTCCGATGCCGAGTCTGCCGCGGCGACGGCGACCATCACGGTGGCGGCGGTGGCCGATGCGCCGGTGGCGGGGGCGCTCGGGGTGAGCACGGCCGAGGACACGGCGCTGACGTTCACGGCGGCGCAGTTCGACGCGGTGTTCAGCGACGGCGACGCGGGCGACAGCCTGAAGGCGGTGCGGGTGGTGACGCTGCCGGCGGCGACGGCGGGCGCGCTGGCGCTCGGCGACAGCGCGGTGACCGCGAACGACCTGATCGCGCACGGTGACCTGGGGACGCTGAAGTTCACGCCGGTGGGGAACTGGAACGGCAAGGCGACGTTCACGTTCAAGGTGGCGGACCAGTCGGACGCGGAGTCGGCGGCGGCCACCGCGACGATCACCGTGAGCGCGGCGAACGACGCGCCGGCGGCGGCGGCGCTGGGGGTGAGCACGACCGAGGACACGGTGCTGACGTTCGCGGCGACCGATTTCGAGGGCGCATTCAGCGACCCGGATTCCGGTGACAGCCTGAAGGCGGTGCGGGTGGTGACGCTGCCGGCGGCGACGGCCGGCGCGCTGGCGCTCGGCGACAGCACGGTAACGGCGAACCAGCAGATCGCGCACGGTGACCTGGGAACGCTGAAGTTCACGCCGGTGGGGAACTGGAACGGGCAGGCGACGTTCACGTTCAAGGTGGCGGACCAGTCGGACGCGGAGTCGGCGGCGGCCACGGCCACGATCACCGTGAACGCGGCGAACGACGCGCCGTCGGCGGATGCGCTGGCGGTGAGTACGACCGAGGACACGGCGCTCACGTTCACGGCGGCGCAGTTCGACGAGGTGTTCAGCGACGAGGAGACCGCCGACAGCCTGAAGGCGGTGCGGGTGGTAACGCTGCCGGCGGCGACGGCGGGCGCGCTGGCGCTCGGCGAAAGCGCAGTGACGGCGAGCGATCTGATCGCGCGCGGTGACCTGGGCACGCTCAAGTTCACGCCGGCGGCGAACTGGAACGGCAAGGCGACGTTCACGTTCAAGGTGGCGGACCAGTCGGACGCCGAGTCCGGAGCGGCTACCGCGACGATCACCGTGAACGCGGCGGCCGACCCACCGGCCGCGAGTGCGCTGGCGGTGAGCACGACCGAGGACACGGTGCTGACGTTCGCGGCGACCGACTTCGAGGGCGCGTTCAGCGACCCGGATTCCGGTGACAGCCTGAAGGCGGTGCGGGTGGCGACGCTGCCGGCGGCGACGGCGGGCGCGCTGGCGCTCGGGGCCACCGCGGTGAAGGCGAACGACCTGATCGCGCACGGTGACCTGGGCACGCTCAAGTTCACGCCGGTGGCGAACTGGAACGGGCAGGCGACGTTCACCTTCAAGGTGGCGGACCAGTCGGACGCCGAGTCCGGAGCGGCTACCGCGACGATCACCGTGAACGCGGCGAATGACCCGCCGGCGGCGAGTGCGCTGGCGGCGGCCACGACCGAGGACACGGCGCTGACGTTCACGGCGGCGCAGTTCGACGCCGTGTTCAGCGACGACCCGGACCCCGGTGACAGCCTGAAGGCGGTCCGGGTGGTGACCTTGCCGGCGGCGACGGCGGGCGCGCTGGCGCTCGGGGCCAGCGTGGTGACCGCGAACGACCTGGTCGCGCGCGGTGACCTGGGGACGCTGAAGTTCACGCCGGCGGCGAACTGGAACGGGACGGCGACGTTCACCTTCAAGGTGGCGGACCAAGCGGGCGCGGAGTCGGCGGCGGCCACGGCGACGATCGCGGTGAGCGCGGCGGCCGACCCGCCGTCCGCGAGTGCGCTGGGGGTGAGCACGACCGAGGACGCGGTGCTGACGTTCACGGCGGCGCAGTTCGAGGGCGCGTTCAGCGACCCGGATTCCGGCGACAGCCTGAAGGCGGTACGGGTGGTGACCCTGCCGGCGGGCACGGCCGGAGCGCTGACGCTCGGGGCCGGCGCGGTGACGGCGAACGACCTGATCGCGCACGGTGACCTGGGAACGCTGAAGTTCACGCCGGCGGCGAACTGGAACGGGCAGGCGACGTTCACGTTCAAGGTGGCGGACCAGTCCGACGTCGAATCCGCGGCGGCCACCGCCACGGTCACCGTGAACGCGGCGAACGACGCACCGGCGGCGAGTGGGTTGGCGCTGAGCACCACCGAGGACACGGTGCTGACGTTCACGGCGGCGCAGTTCGAGGGTGCGTTCAGCGACGTGGACACGGGCGACAGCCTGAAGTCGGTAAAGGTGGTCACCTTGCCGGCGGCCACAACCGGCGCGCTGGCGCTCGGCACCAGCGCGGTGGCGGCCAACCAGGTGATCGCGCACGGTGACCTGGGGACGCTCAAGTTCACGCCGGCGGCCAACTGGAGCGGGCAGGCGACCTTCACCTTCCAGGTGGTGGACCAGTCGGACGCCGGATCCGGCACGGCCACGGCCACGGTCACGGTGAACGCGGCCGCCGACGCGCCCGCGGCGAGCGCGCTGAACGTGAGCACCGCGGAGGACACGGCGCTCTCGTTCACGGCGGCCAACTTCGATGGGGTGTTCAGCGATCCCGACTCCGGGGACAGCCTGAAGGCGGTGCAGGTGGTGACCCTGCCGGCGGGCACGGCCGGCGCGCTGGCGCTCGGCACCAGCGCGGTGACGGCCAACCAGGTGATCGCGCGCGGCTCGCTCGGGACGCTGAAGTTCACGCCGGCGGCGAACTGGAACGGCAAGGCGAGCTTCACGTTCAAGGTGGCGGATCAGTCCGGCGCGCAGTCGGCGGCCGCGACGGCGACCATCACGGTGAACGCGGCGAACGACCCGCCGGCGGCGAGTGCGCTGGCGGTGAGCACCACCGAGGACGTCGTGCTCACGTTCACGGCGGCGCAATTCGACGCGGCGTTCAGCGACGACCGGGACACCGGTGACAGCCTGAAGGCGGTGCGCGTGGTGACCCTGCCGGCGGGCACGGCCGGGGCGCTGACGGTCGGCGCCAGCGCGGTGACGGCGAACCGGGTGATCGCGCGCGGCGCGCTGGGAACGCTGAAGTTCACGCCGGCGGCGAACTGGAACGGGCAGGCGACGTTCACGTTCAAGGTGGCGGACCAGGCGGGCGCCGAGTCGGCGGCGGCCACGGCCACGGTCACCGTCAATGCGGCCGGCGACGCGCCCGTGGCAGGTGCGCTGAACGTGAGCACCGCGGAGGAGACGGCGCTTTCGTTCACGGCGGCGCACTTCGAGGCGGTGTACACGGACGCGGACGGAGACGACCTGAAGTCGGTGCAGGTGGTGACGCTGCCGGCGGCGACGGCGGGTGCGCTGGCGCTGAGCGGGACGGCGGTGGCGGCGAACCAGACGATCGTGAAGGCGTCCCTGGGAAGCCTGACGTTCACGCCGGTGGCCGACTTCGCGGGCAAGGCGACGTTCACGTTCAAGGTGGTGGACGACACGGACGCGGCGTCCGCTTCGGCGACGGCAACAGTCACGGTCAGTGGAGCGAACGACGCGCCGTCGGCGAGAGCGCTGGGCGTGAGCACGGCGGAGGACACGGCGCATTCGTTCACGGCGGCGCAGTTCGAGGGCGCGTTCAGCGACCCGGACGCCGGCGACAGCCTGAAGGAGGTGAAGGTGGTGAGCCTGCCGGCGGCGACGGCGGGTGTGCTGGCGCTGAACGGGACGGCGGTGACGGCGAACCAGAAGGTCGCGCACGCCTCGCTGGGGAAGCTGACGTTCACGCCGGTGGCGAACTGGCACGGGCAGGCGACGTTCACGTTCAAGGTGGTGGACCAGTCGGACGCGGAGTCCGTCGCCGCGGCGACGGCCACGGTGACCGTGACGGCGGTGGCCGATGCGCCGGCGGCCAGTGCGTTGAACGTGAGCACGGCGGAGGACACGGCGTTGACGTTCACGGCGGCGCAGTTCGAGGGGGCGTTCAGCGACCCGGATGCGGGCGACAGCCTGAAGGAGGTGAAGGTGGTGACGCTGCCGGCGGCGACGGCGGGTGCGCTGGCGCTGAACGGGACGGCGGTGACGGCGAACCAGAAGATCGCGCACGGTGACCTGGGGACGCTGACGTTCACGCCGGTGGCGAACTGGCACGGGCAGGCGACGTTCACGTTCAAGGTGGCGGACCAGGCGGGCACCGAGTCCGCTGCCGCGGCGACGGCGACGGTGACGGTGACCGCGGTGAACGACGCGCCGGCCGCCGCGGCGCTGGGCCTGAGCACGGCGGAGGACACGGCGCTGACGTTCACGGCGGCGAACTTCGTGGGCGTGTTCAGCGACCCGGATGCGGGCGACACCCTGAAGGAGGTGAAGGTGGTGAGCCTGCCTGCGGCGACGGCGGGTGCGCTGGCGCTGAACGGGACGGCGGTGACGGCGAACCGGAAGATCGCGCACGGTGACCTGGGGACGCTGACGTTCACGCCGGCGGCGAACTGGAACGGCAAGGCGACGTTCACGTTCAAGGTGGTGGACCAGTCGGACGCGGAATCCGGCACCGCGGCGACGGTCACGGTGACCGTGACGGCGGTGGCCGATGCGCCGGCGGCGAGTGCGTTGAACGTGAGCACGGCGGAGGACACGGCGTTGACGTTCACGGCGGCGCAGTTCGAGGGGGCGTTCAGCGACCCGGATGCGGGCGACAGCCTCAAGTCGGTGAAGGTGGTGACGCTGCCGGCGGCGACGGCGGGCGCGCTGGCGCTGGGCGGGACGGCGGTGACGGCGAACGACGAGATCGCGCACGGTGACCTGGGCACGCTGACGTTCACGCCGGTGGCGAACTGGCACGGCAAGGCGACGTTCACGTTCAAGGTGGCGGACCAGGCGGGCACGGAGTCCGCTGCCGCGGCGACCGCGACCATCACGGTGGGCGGAGCGAACGACGCGCCGGCGGCGAGCGCGCTGAGCGTGAGCACGGCGGAGGACACCGCGCTCTCGTTCACGGCGGCGCAGTTCGAGGGTGTGTTCAGCGACCCCGATACCGGCGACAGCCTGAAGCGGGTGAAGGTGGTGAGCCTGCCGGCGGCGACGGCGGGGGCGCTGGCGCTGAACGGGACGGCGGTGACGGCCAGCCAGGTGGTCGCGCACGCCGACCTGGGGAAGCTGACGTTCACGCCCGCGACGGACTACGTGGGGACGGCGACGTTCGGCTTCCAGGTCAGCGACCAGAGCGACCGGCTGTCGGCCACGGCGACGGCCACGGTGACGGTGACCGCGGTCGCCGACGCGCCGGCGGCGAGTGCGTTGAACGTGAGCACGGCGGAGGACACGGCGCTCTCGTTCACGGCGGCGCAGTTCGAGGGTGTGTTCAGCGACCCCGATACCGGCGACAGCCTGAAGGCGGTGCAGGTGGTGAGCCTGCCGGACGCCGAGCACGGCGCGCTGGCGCTGAACGGGACGGCGGTGACGGCGGTGGCGGCCAACCAGAAGGTGGCGCACGCCGACCTGGGGAAGCTGACGTTCACGCCGGTGGCGAACTGGAACGGCGCTGCGAGCTTCACGTTCAAGGTGGTGGATCAGACCGACCGGCTGTCGCCGGCGGCGACGGCGACGGTGACGGTGACCGCGGTGGCGGACGCGCCGGCGGCGGCTGCGCTGGCGGTGAGCACGGCGGAGGACACCGCGCTCTCGTTCACGGCGGCGGACTTCAAGGACGTGTTCAGCGACCCGGATGCGGGCGACAGCCTGAAGCAGGTGCAGGTGGTGAGCCTGCCGGACGCCGAGCACGGCGCGCTGGCGTTGAACGGGACGGCGGTGACGGCGAACCAGGCGATCGCGCACGGCGACCTGGGGACGCTGACGTTCACGCCGGTGGCGGACTGGAACGGGGATGCGAGCTTCACGTTCAAGGTGGTGGATCAGACCGACCGTTCGTCGGCAGCGGCGACGGCGACGGTGACGGTGACCGCGGTGGCGGACGCGCCGAAGGGTGCGACGCCGCGCGCGGTCGTTCCCGGGGAGTCGGAGGATCCCGATGCGTCACTGTTGACGGTGAGCACGGCGGAGGACACGGCGCTCTCGTTCACGGCGGCGCAGTTCGACGCGGTGTTCAGCGACCCGGATGACGGCGACAGCCTGAAGGCGGTGCAGGTGGCGACCCTGCCGGACGCCGGGCACGGCGTGCTGGCGCTGCAGCGGGCGCTGGATCCGAGCGCGACGGCGGTGACGGCGGAGCAGACGATCGCGCACGGCGACCTGGGAGGTCTGACCTTCACGCCGGCGGCCAACTGGCACGGAGCGGCGACGTTCACGTTCAAGCTGGTGGACCAGTCGGACGCGGCGTCGGACGCGGCGACGGCGACGATCACGGTGACCGCGGTGAACGACGCGCCGGCGGCGAGCGCGCTGAACCTGAGCACGGCGGAGGGCACGGCGCTCACGTTCACGGCGGCGCAGTTCGAGGCGGTGTTCACGGACGTCGATGACGGCGACAGCCTGAAGGCGGTGCAGGTGGTGACCCTGCCGGACGCGGCGCACGGCGCACTGGCGCTCAACGGGACCGCGGTGACGGCGAACGACCAGATCGCGCACGGCGACCTGGGGTCGCTGACCTTCACGCCGGCCGCCGCCTACATCGGCAACGCCACGTTCACCTTCAAGGTGGTCGACCAGAGCGCGGTCGCATCCGCCGCCGCGGCCACCGCCACCATCAGGGTGACCGACCGCAACGAGGGGCCGATCGCGCCCGGTGCGATCCCGGACCAGACGGCGACGCAGGGCGTGCCGTTCACCTACACGGCGCCCGCCAACGTGTTCTCCGACCCCGACGGCGACACGCTGGTGTGGACCGCCGCCGCGCGCGGACCCGGCGCCGATGAACCCGCCGGCGAGGGCCCCGCGCAGGTCGGGGTCGAGGCCAGCGCCCGAGTGCGGCGCGCAGCCGACCAGGGCAACACCGGCAACACCGGCAACGACAACAACCAGGGCAACACCGGCGGCGATGACAACCGGGGCACCACGGACGGGCCGCTGGACTGGCTCAGCTTCGACGGCGCTACGCACACCTTCGACGGCACGCCGGCGAAGCCGGATGTCGATGGCACCACGATTCGTGTGATCGCCACCGACCCGTCGGGCGCGTTCGCGTACGCCGAGTTCACGCTCAAGGTCCTGCCCCCGGTGCAGGTGAGCGTGAGCGGCCCGGCGGCCCCGGTTGTCGAAGGCACATCGGCGACCTTCACGGTGGCGCTGTCGCGCGCGGCGCCCGCGGACGTCACGGTGCGCTGGGCGACCGCGGCCGGCACCGGCGACGACGCCGCCACGGCCGGCAGCGACTACACGGCGCAGGCGCCGACCGACGTGACGATCGCGGCCGGCCAGACCGAGCGCAGCGTGGCGGTGGCGACCCTGGTCGACAACGAGGATGAGGATGCCGAGACCTTCACCGTACAGCTCAGCCTGACCGCCGATGGCCTGCCGGCCGGCGTCGAGCTGGGCACCGACAGCGCCACCGCCTCCATCGTGGACACCGCCCCGCCCCCGCAGCCGCCGGCGCCACCGCCGGCCCGGTCCGAGCCGGGGTCGCCGGGCGGCGGCCCGGCGCGCGACGACCGCGCCCGCGTGAGCCTGGTGAGCCCGGCGCCGGTGCGCGAGGGGGACACCGCCGTGATCGAGGTCGTCCTCTCGAAGCCGGTGGCGCAGGCGTTCACCGTGCACTGGACGACCGCCGACGGCACGGCGAGCGCCGCCGGCGGCGACTACGAGCCGCACGCCGCGGTGCCGGTGACGTTCGCGGCAGGAGACACCCGCCGTAGCGCGCAGGTCGCGACCCATGCCGACTACCTGGAGGAAGGCACCGAGACCTTCCTGCTGAGGCTCGGCGCGCCGCGGCCGCTGCCGGGCGGGGTGGTCCTCGGTACGTCGCAGGTGACGGTGCGGATCGGCGACAACCGGCGGCCGGTGGCGGACGCGGGCCCCGACCAGGAGGTGGACCCCGGCGCCACGGTGACGCTGGACGGCAGCGCCAGCCACGACCCCGACGACGATCCGATCACCGGCTACGCCTGGACGCAGACCGCCGGCATCGAGGTGGCGCTCGATGACCCGGGCAGCGCCACGCCCACGTTCACGGCCCCGGAGCTGCCCGGCGATGTGACCTTCGAACTGGTGGTCGCCGCCGGCGGACTGGACAGCCTGCCGGACGCGGTGACCGTCACCGTGCGCGACCTGGCGCCGCGCTTCCTGGACACCGTGGAAGACCTGACGTTCGTGGCGGAGAGCGAAATCGAGCCGCTCACGCTGCCGGCGGCGAGCGGCGGCAACGGGCCGCTGACCTACGAGCTGACCTCGGAGCCGGCCGGGCTGGCCGGGCTGCGGTTCGACCCGGAGACGCGGGTGCTGTCGGGCACGCCGGAGCGGGGCGGGCGGCTGACGTTCACCTACGTGGCGCACGACGCGGACGCCAACCGGGAGCTGAGCGACGCGGCCGTGCTGACCTTCGCGGTGACGGTGCGGGACGCGCCGTACCGGCGCATCCTGCGGCCGGTGCTGGCGGCGATCGGACGTGCGACGCTGTACGAAGCGCGCGCGGTCATCGGCAGCCGCTTCGAGCGGGCGCCGGGAGGCCGGGAGGCGGGCTCGCTGACGGTGGCGGGCCGGCAGGCGGCGCTGGGGGCGGCCGAGGCGGCCGACACGGCGGAACCGGCGGCACCCGCCGAAGCGGCCGAGGCGGCCGATGCCAAGTGGCGCGTGGCGGACTGGGAGCGCGAGGTGGGGCCGGTCAGCAGCCCCACGACGGTCGCCGAGCTGTTGAGCGACAGCGCGTTCGAGGTGCCGCTGACGGCGGCGGTAGAGCCCGCGGTGGCCGGCGCGGCGGCGACCGGGGCACCCGATCCGGGGCCGCACTGGACCCTGTGGGGCCGCGGCCACCGGCACGGGTTCAGCGGCGAGCCGGAGCCCGAGGCCAGCTACGAGGGCGAACTGAACACCGCCTGGGTCGGCCTGGAGGCGGCTGCCGCCGACAGCGCGTGGCTGGCGGGCGTGGCGGTGGCGCGCACCCTGCACGGCAGCGCCGAATACGCGGTGGAGGGCGGCGACGATCGCGGCGAACGAGGCCGCGTCGAGGTGGCGGTGACCGGGATGTATCCGTACGCCTGGTACCGGCCGCAGGCGGACACCGAGTACTCGGTGGTGCTCGGCGGCGGTCAGGGAGAGGCGGTGCACGAGCGTGACGGCGCGCCGCGGGAGACCAGCGACGTGACCCTGCTGCTCGGCTCGGTCGGCGCGCGCCACGGGATGCGCGCGTTCGACGGGCGGCTGGAGGTGGCGCTGCGCGGCGACGCCGGCTTCGCACACCTGCGCACCGGACACGGCGAGGAGGCGCTGGACGAACTGACCGCGAACGCCGCCAACATACGGATCGGGGTGGAAGCGGCGGCGCCGATCGCGCTCGGCAGCGCCGAGCTGCGCCCGTTCGTGGAGGTGGCAGGGCGCTACGACGACGGCGACGACGTGACCGGCTTCGGCGCGGAGGTGGCCGGCGGGGTGCGCTTGGCGGGTGACCGGTTCGAGGTGGAGGCGCGTGGCCGGGTGCTGGCGCTGCACACCGCGGCCGGACACCGCGAGCACGGCGCGAGCGTGGCGGCGCGGCTGACCGCGGACAGCGAAGGGCGCGGGCTGTCGGCGGAGTTGAGCCCGCGCTGGGGCGCCCCCGCCACCGGCGGCGACGCGCTGTGGCAGGACTACCTGCCGGCGGCGGCGGGCGGCGGCGCGGCCGAGCGGCCGGCGTCGCTCGACGGGCGGGTGGGCTACGGTGTGGCGCTGGCGGAAACCGGCGGCGTGCTGACCCCGTTTGCGGAAGTGGGGCTGAGCGACGGCCCGGCGCAACGGGTGCGCGTCGGCGCCCGTTTCGACCTCGACCACACCGCCGGCAAGGGCCTCGTCGTCGAACTCAGCGGCGAGCGCCGCGAGAGCGCGGGCGCCGCCCCCGACTACCAGATGATCCTGGAGCTCAGGTTCCGATACTGACGCGCGCGCGCCGCGCCGCGGGCGCGTCGGCGACGGCGGTCAACTCCCCCAGGACGCCCGCGAGCCGCAGACCGCCGTCGCGGGCCGGACCCGCCAGGCGGGCCGCGCGGCTGTCGAGTGCCGGACGGCCGCCAGGTGCCGGACGGCCCGCTGGTGCCGTTGCCTGCGGCGATGGCCGCGTGCCGGCATGTCCTGCCTCCGCGGTCGGGGACGCCTGCCGCAGCATCACGCGCATGGTCGTTCCCTTGCCGGCGCCGTCGCTGAGCGCTTCCACGCTGCCGCCGGACGCCGTCACGTAGTTCGCCACCGAGTGCAGCCCCAATCCGCGTCCATCCTGTTTCGTGGTGTAGGTGGGAGCGAACAGCAACCCGCGGCACTCCGGCTCGATCCCAACGCCGTTGTCCACCACGTCGATGACCACGAACTCCTGCCGGGAATAGGCGACGATGCGAATGCGCGGCTCCTGCACTTCGTCCCGCAGCGCGAGTTCGTCGATCGCCTCGACGGCGTTCGTTACCAGGTTGACCAGCATCTGGTGGAACCGGCACTCGTGGATCGAGACCCGGACCGGAGCGCGTACACAGTCTACCTGCAGCTCGATGCCTCTCGCGGCAACCGCATCGGCCAGCATCGCCGCGGCATTCGCTATCGATTGGCGCACGTCAACCGACGTGCGCGCCGTCGCTTCCGTCTTGACTGACTCTTGCGAACGAACGATTCCGGTGATGTGCTCCACGCCGCGCCGGACCCGGTCCACGGTGTTGCTCAACCGCTCGTTCTGAGCCTTGAGGTCCGCCGCCAACTCCAGCACGAACGGTATCACCTGTTGTCCCTGGGGGTTTCGCTCCAGGTAGCCGAGCCAGTCTTCCCGATGCGTCTCCAACGCTTCCGCAAGGGCGCAGAACCGGCTCAGCATCGCGTTCTCCCGCAACTCGGCGCGCAGCGTGCCGACGCCGATCGCCACGCTGTTGATCGCATTCCCGATGTCATGCACGGTCTCATTCAGCGTCTCATTCAGCATTGCGTCCGCCTTCGAGAGAGTGTGTGCGCCTCTCCGCCTGATCGCGTCGAGTGCACCATGATCGATCCACGACCGCGCATCCTACTTGACGCACGGCCACCGTGGGCGCTACCAATACGTGACTTGCCCAACAGATTCGCGGTTGTGCCAGAAAATTCGTGGACGGAGCGAATTGCCGGGGCGATATTCGTGGACAGCACGCTCCGAGGGGTCGATTCACGTACGGTGCGGTTCCCTCGGTGCGCATGACGGTGCGGTCAGAGGGCACGGCACGGCACCGGCTTGCCCGCAGGCCGGCTAGCCCGCTCGGCGACGGCGATAGAGGAATCAATGCCACGAATTCCAGGTTGGACGACCGAGCGCGGGTTGTGGGGTGCTGCGTACCGTGAATTCCTGGCGCCGCGGACCATCGCGATCGCGATCGCCAGCGTGGCTCTGTTTGTCCTGGCGATGACCATATTCGGTCCGCTCGGCACGCTGGAGACCCTCCGGCCGCTGCGGCGGGCCGCATATTGGGGATTGTGCGCCGCCGTCACGTTTCCAATCTGTTACGCCCTCGCAGCGGTGGTGCTGTACCTGACAAGGCGCGGATCGCTGGTCCAGATGCTGCCGGCGGCCGCGGCGTCCGTGTTGTTCGAGGGCGTTGTCTGCACGACGGTGGTGGAAACCGCCAACATGCTGTTTCGCCCCGCATACGTGGGCCTCTGGTCGCCGGTGAACACCTACCTGACCGTGACGATCGTGGTAGCCGTGTGCACCTTCTTCGTCCACTTCGTGGTGTTCCAGCGAATCAGGTCCGCCGCCGCGGCCGCTGCAGAACCCCCTGCTCCCGGCGCGGCTCCGCCTTCGAGCCGCGATGACGCGACGCGCGCCGCATCGAGCGGAGCTCCGCCCGAGCCGCACGGCTCCGCCGGCACGCCCGGCGAGACCCCGCCCGGCGACGCCGTGCGGCCCAGTGCCGGCGCCAACGCCGGCGCCAAGGACGGCGACCCGGTTCCCGACCGCCCGCCGGACGAAGCCGCGGCCCCCGCGCCCGCCGCGACACCTCCGGGTGCGACACCTCCGGGTGCGGGGTCCACCGCGCCCGCGAGCGAGCGGTCGGCCGGTTCGGAACGCCCCACTGCACGGCAGGCACAGTTCTACGACCGGCTGTCGCTATCCGTAAGCCGTGACATCATCTACCTGAAGGTGGACGACCATTACGTCAACGTTTATACCACCGGCGGCTCCTGTCTCGTTCTGATGCGCTTCGCGGACGCGGTGGCCGATCTCGGCGACCTCGGCATGCAGGTGCACCGCTCCTACTGGGCCGCTCACCGCCACATGCGCGCCACGGTACGCCGCGAGGGGCGCACGATGCTGCGCCTCACCGGCGGCGCGCAGGTGCCGATAAGCCGCCCCTACCTCCCCGCCGTGCGCGCCGCCCTGCGCGCTACGCAGCACCGGTCTGCTCCCGGCGGCCATCCCGAGTGACGGCGGCCCTGCAAGCGTCCCGCCGCCCCGGTCCGGGCTGACCCACACGCTGGGATCGCCCCGCTGACCGGCCTCGAGCGTGCCGGCGCATTGCCAGTGCGCCAATCCTCGGCTATGTTGGTCGATACCAAGATCACCATGGCGCTCACCGAGACAGACCTTCACGATGTCGTCGAACACGTTCGCGGCATGCTCCCCGGCATGATGATGGAGGCCATTCCCGGCTTCGCCGAATCGCGCTCCTTCGCCGACCGCGTCGTCGCCCGCGTCGAAGACAACCTGGTCCGGGTCGAATCGCACCTGGCGCGGTCCGAGGAGCGCTGGGCACAGGAGTTCAAGGCGCAGCGCGAGCTGATGCAGGCCGGCTTCGCAGCGGTGGACAAGCGTTTCGACGACGTGAACCAGCGTTTCGAGGACGTCAACAAGCGTTTCGACGACGTGAACCAGCGTTTCGAGGACGTCAACAAGCGGTTTGCGGCGGTGGACAGGCGCTTCGAGGAAATGAACGCCAACCTCGACAAGCGGTTTGCGGCGGTGGACAGGCGCTTCGAGGAAATGAACGCCAACCTCGA
>JAPPGB010000079.1:0-24168 GCA_028821475.1 Spirochaetaceae bacterium | reverse complement strand
GCGCTTCGAGGACGTGAACAGGCGCTTCGAGGACGTGAACAGGCGCTTCGAGGACATGAACAAGCGCTTCGAGGACATGAACAAGCGCTTCGCCGCGCTCCAATGGATGGGCACGGTGGCGTTCGTCGTCCTGGGCATCGTCGTCACGGTAGTCGGGCTCGCGTAGCGCACCTGGAAATGGACCGGAACGGCGGACCGCGGGCCGCCCGCAACCGGGACACATGACGGCAGCCCATGCTCGACGAGGTGGAGGCAGCGCTGTCCGCGCTGCCCACCGGCTTCGCCGTCTCTTGGCCGTGGGCGGTGCGGCGTTCGCTGCCATGCTCGCGGTGGTCGTTGCCGGATGTACGGCGCCGGTGGCGAACGAATCGGGCGCCCTGCGGATACCCTGAACCTGCCCTGACCCCGCCCCTGACGAAGCATGCGCGCCATCTCCCACAATCTTCAGGGAAAGTTCAGGGAAGGTTCTTGAATAACCGTTCGGTAAATAATACTCTGTCGTCACTATGGCAAGAGAGTCGTACTTCTGCCGTCCGGCCTGGGTTCCCGCCGGACTGGCGCTGCTCCTGCTCCTGGCGCTCGCGGGGTGCCGGGAGGGTATGGGTTCCGTTTCGCAGACCCCGGTGGTGACCATCGCACCGGTGGCGGGTTCGGTGGCCGCGGGCAGTCCACTGCAGTTCGTGGTGCGGGCGGCACCCGCCCCGCGGGCCGACCTGGCCGTGGGCGTCACGATCACGCCGTCCGGCTGCGACCTGATCGATCCGCCGACGTCGGTGACGATCGCCGCCGGAAAGACCGAGGCCACGCTGACGGTGTCGACGAACAGCGCCGGGATGGGCGAAGCGGGTTGCGAGGTCACCGCCGCGATCGCCGAGGGCGAGGGCTACCGGACAGGCAATGCGGGCGCCGCGTCGGCGAGCGCCACCGTGACGCCGGAACGGCAGACCCCGGGGCCTCAGGTGCCGGGGCCGCCGGTAGTGACCGTCGTGGCGAACGCATCGACCGTGACCGGGGGCAGCGAGGTGTCGTTCACGCTGACCGCGACGCCGGCGCCGGCGTCCGACTTGACGGTCACCGTGCGCTGGTCGGAGCAGGGCTCGTTCCTGCCCGCGAGTGCGCCGGAGACGGTCACCATCCCGACGACCGGGACGGTCGAACTGCAAAAGACCATCCCCGGTGACCGTGTCGACGAGCAAGACGGCTCGGTGACGGTCACCGTGGAAGCCGGCAGCGGCTACACGGTCGGCACGCAAGGGACGGCGTCCGTCGCCATCACCAACGGCGCCACGCCGCCGGCGCCTCCACCCGGACCCTCAGGGCCGTTTGTGAGAATACACGGTGGAATCGGAGGGGTTACCGAGGGCACCGCGATAGGGTTCGGGGTGTCAGCGAGGTGGAAACCGGATCTTCCCTTGACGGTCAACGTAAGTTGCTCGCAGCGGGGTTACAATGCCAGGGCTGTCGATGTTCTGGACGGCCGCCCTCCGACGACGGTCGAGATCACCACGTTGGTGACACCGGAACCCAAATATGGAGATCCATACGGTGTTGGCGCTCTCTATGTGGCCACCAAAGACGACAATGTCCCCGAGGTCATTGGCGTCGATCCATCCCGCGGCTACACTGCGATCGCCGGCTTGGTGACATGCACGATCAGGCCGGGCACCAACTACCAGGTCGTCGGCCGGCGGGCGAGCGCGACCAGAATAGTCCTGGACAACGACTACTCCGAGGTGAGCGTCGCGGCAAATGCCGCCACCGTGCAGCACGGGCAACCGGTATCGTTCACGCTGACCGCGGATCCGGCGCCGAACTCCGACCTCCCGGTCATCCTGGTGTGGAATGGGGCTGGTTTACTGTCGACGGTCACGATCCCCGCGCGGTCCAGTACGGCCACGTTCTCCATAGCCCCCGGCGACAAGAGATATAGAGATTACGTATATGTCGTGGTGCGTGATACCACCTCCTACCTACTCGCCTTCGGCAAGTCCAGTGCGAAGGTAACAGTAATCGAAGCCGAAGACTGATCGAAGGGTACGCACAAGTTACCGATAATTTACTGTTTCTTGATGGAATGGTCGTTCTAAACGGCGTATCTTGCTCGCACTATGGTGAGCAAATCGTACTTCTGCGGTCCGGCTTCGGTTTCCGCCGGACTGGCGCTGCTCCTGCTCCTGGCGCTCGCGGGGTGTGAGGAGGGTGTGGATTCCAGTCCGCAAACCCCGGTGGTGACCGTGGCACCGGCGGCGGATTCGGGGGACGCGGGCAGCGCACCGCGGTTCGTGGTGCGGGCGGCACCGGCCCCGCGTGCGGACCTGGCCGTGGGCGTCAAGTTCACGCCGTCCGGCTGCGAACTGGTGAATGCGCCGGCGTCGGTGACGATCGCCGCCGGCAAGACCGAGGCCCCGCTGGCGGTGTCGACGAGCGGCGCCGGGATGGGCGAGCCGGGTTGCGAGGTCACCGCCGAGATCGTTGCCGGTACGGGGTATACGGTAGGCGCGTCGGCGAGCGCCACGCTGACGCTGAATGAGCAGGCACCGGTGCCTCAGGAGCCGGCGCTGCCGGTGGTGACCATTGCGGCGGACGCCCCGTCCGTAACCGAGGGCGACGAGCTGTCCTTCACGCTGACCGCGACGCCGGCGCCGCCGGCCGACTTGACGGTGACCGTGCACTGGTCGCAGGAGGGCTCGTTCCTGCCCGCGAACCCGCGGGACACGGTCAGCATCCCGACGACCGGAACGGCCGAGCTGAAGGTGATTGTCCCCGACGACGATCGCGACGAGCAAGCCGGCTCGGTGACGGCCACCGTCGCAGCCGGCAGCGGCTACACGGTCGGCACGCAAGGCGCGGCGACCGTCAAGGTCACCGACAACGACCCGGCCGTCGGCGGAGGCCCGATTTCGACGCCGCCGCCACGATCGGAACCTCCCGCGCCGCAGGAACCGGAGGTGAGTATCTCCACGGCAGCGACGAGCGTGGCCGAGGGCGGCACGGTGTCGTTCACGCTGACCGCTGAACCGGCGCCGCTGTCCGACCTGTCGGTCAAGCTGTCCTGGACTTGGCAGCGCTACTCAAGTCCTACGAAGATCGAGCAACAGGAATATCAGGGTCCGTCGCCGGTCACGATTTCCGCGTCGTCCAGTACGGCCACCCTTACCGTAACAGCTCCCGACGACAGCGTGAAACAAACCGGACCCGCATATCCATCACATCTCATCGGCATAGTGGTGCGAGGCACCGGCTACGTGCCCGCCCGTCCAGCCCACAAGTCGATCCGGCTGACCGACAACGACTGATCGACCGCGTCATGAGGTAGGCAGGACGCGGCGCGGCACGCCACCATGCGCGGGCGGGCGTGGTAGCATGGCCCATGCTGCAGGTGAGAAACGGGGTCGATCCGGTCGCGACCGGGGAATGTGCCGGCGCAGTGCAGGGCGTCGATGGTGGTGCTGGTGAACCATGCATCTGACGGTTAACGACTTCCTGGACGACATCGTGCGCCGGTTCGGCGACCGCCCGGCCCTCCTGTTCAAGCCGGGCTTCCGCTACCGCGTGTGGAGCTACCGCGCATTGCGCCATGCCTGCGCGCAAGTGTCCGCGCTGCTGCGCGAGCGCGGCGTCGGCAAGGGCGACCGGGTCATCCTGTGGGGCCCGAACGCGCCGCACTGGGTGTTCGCGTTCTTCGGGTGCCTGCGGATCGGCGCCATCCTGGTGCCGCTGGACGTGCGCTCCACGGCCGACTTCGTGCGGCAGGTGATTGCCAGGACGGCGCCGTCGCTGGCGTTCACCGCGCACGCTACCGGGGGCGATGCGGCCCTCGGCCTGCCGGCGATCCTGTTCGAAGACCTGGAGGGCCTGATCTACGACCGGCCGGCGGCCGAGCCGGCTTCGCTCGCCGGCGACGACCTGGCCGAGATCATGTTCACCTCGGGCACCACCGGCGATGCCAAGGGGGTGCTGCTCACGCACGGCAACCTGATGGCCAACCTGCACTCGGTGCAGCAGGTGATTCCCGGCGATGCCTCGTTCCGCATGCTGAGCCTGCTGCCGCTGAGCCACATGTTCGAGCAGATGGGCTCGCTGTTCGCCGGCCTCGGCTGCGGCGCGAGCATCACCTTCGTGACCAGCCGGCAGCCGGCGATCCTGCTGAAGACGATGCAGGAGCGCCGCATCAACATGATGCTGCTGGTGCCGCAAGCGCTCGACCTGTTCATGAAGAGCATCGAGCGCGAGGTGGCCAACCGCGGCAAGGAGCACGCCTGGCAGTTGCTGATGAAGCTGGCGCGCCGGTTGCCGGTGGCGCTGCGCCGGCGGCTGTTCCGCCAGGTGCACGCGCGCTTCGGCGGCCACCTGCGCATCGTGGTGTCCGGCGGCGCCGCGCTCGACCAGGCGCTCGGCGAGAAGTGGCACCTGCTCGGGGTGAGCGTGCTGCAGGGTTACGGCGCCACCGAGGCGTCGCCGGTGATCAGTTGCCACTCGCTGACCGAGGCGCGCTTCGACTCGGTGGGCCGCCCGGTGCCGGGCGTCGACGTGCGCATCGCGGACACCGGCGAGATCCAGGTGCGCGGACCCAACATCACGCAAGGGTACTGGCAGGCGCCGGAGCAGACCGCCGCCGCGTTCGACGGCGACTGGTACCGGACCGGAGACATCGGCTTCGTGGACGACGCCGGGCACCTGCACATTCGCGGGCGCGTCAAGGAGATGATCGTGCTCGCCAACGGCCAGAACGTGTTCCCGGAGGACATCGAGGCGGTGCTGCATCGCATCCCGGCGGTGACCGACGCCACCGTGGTAGGGCTGAAGCAGGGCCAGGACACCCAGGTGCACGCCGTGTTCCTGCTGGAGGAGCCGGAGCGGGCGCCGCGCATCGTGGCCGAAGCGAACCGGGAGCTGGCCGAGCATCAGCAGATCCGCGGCCACACCGTGTGGCCGGAGGCGGACTTTCCGCGCACCCACACGCTGAAGGTGAAGAAGGCGGTCCTGGTCGATGCCCTGAGCGCGGGTGTGCCGCGCGCCGCTGCCGGCGCCGCCGCGCGTACTCCGGCGGCGGCCGGCAACCCCGGGGAGCGCCTGGTGCGGCTGGTCTCGGAGGTCAGCGGCGTGGCGCAGGAGCAGGTGCTGCCGGAGCACACCGTCGGCGGCGACCTCGACCTCGACTCGCTGAAGCGGGTGGAAATGCTGTCGATCATCGAGCAGGAGCTCGGCGTGTACATCGACGAGTCGCTGGTGGGGTCGCAGACCACGTTCGCGGAGCTGCAGAAGCTGCTCGACACGCAGGCGCAGGCGAAGGCGGCGCTGCCGCCGTTCTACACCTGGCCGCTGAGCGTGTGGTTCTCGCTGCTGCGCGAGGTGCTCCACAGGGTGGTGGTGTTTCCGGTGTTCAGCATTCGCTACCGCGCGCGTGCCAGCGGCCTGGAGCACCTGCCGGACGGCGGGCCGGTGCTGTTCGCGGCCAACCACAACGCGGTGCGCGGCGACAGCATGGTGCTGGCCAAGGTCACGCCGCCGGCGTGGCGGCGCCACCTGTCGTTCGCGGCGGCCGCGGAGATCACCTTCGGCAAGCGGCTGACCGGCATCTTCGCGGCGCTGGTCGCCAACGCGTTTCCGCTGTCGCGCGAGAACGCGATCCGCGCCAGCCTGGAGCACATGGGCCGGCTGATGGACGAGGGCTGGAGCGTGGTGATCTTCCCGGAGGGCGAGCAGCGCATCGGGCGGCCGATGCTGCCGTTCCAGAGCGGCACCGGCATGCTGGCGGTCGAGTCGCACACCCCGGTGGTGCCCGTGCACCTGGTCAGCGAACCGCGCCGGCGCCGTTTCCGGACCCGCGTGGCGGTGCGTTTCGGGGCGCCGCTCACGTTTCCGCCGGGCACCTCTTACATTGACGCCACGCGGCAGATCGAGGCCGCGGTGAAGGCGCTGTGAGGTTGAACGGTCACTTCGTGACAGGCAAGACGACGAACCCGATGCCCAGGCACCGCCCGCCCGCCGGCCGGCTGTTTCGGACCAGCCGGCGCGGTCGCTCCGCGACCGGGACGGCGATGAAACGCGCTACCGGGCCATCGCCCGCCAGCCGCCACTGCGACCGGTGCTGACCGAACTTTCGCTGAGCGGGTTCCTGGCCTTCGCCATGGCCTATCCGCTGTGCTTCCTGGCCAACGCCGGCGCCGCCATCGACCGCGGCTTCTACCGGTTCAACCTGGGCGTCGCCTGCTTCCTGCTCAGCCTGGGGCTGTTCGCGCTGCTGTTCGCGGGGCCGCCGGCCGCCGCCGGCCGCGCGCCGTGGCTGCCGCCGGCCGCGCTGCCGGTGCTGGCCGCAGTGTGGCTGCTGGCCCTGCTGGCGGTGACCTGGAGCCAGTGGGAGCGCCCGCGGCCCAACCTGCCGCTGGTGGCGCTGCCCTCGCTGCTGGGCGCGGTGGTGACCGCGGCCGCGGCGGTGGCGCGCACGCCGGCGGCGGCCGCGCCCGCCCCGGCCCCCCCCCGGACCCCCCCCGGCGGGGGCGCGCGGGGGCCGGCGCGGTAACGCATTGTGGTCGGCCACAGGTACCAGAACGTGGAGCGGCGGCCGATCGCCATCCTGGCGCGCGCGGTCACCGTGTACACGGCGCTGCTGGCGCTGCGCCTGCTGTGGGACGCGGTGGCTCTGGCCACGCAGAGTATTCCGTACCAGGGCTATCCGCTGCCGCTGCACGCGTTCGTGGCCACCCTGGACGGCTTCCTGGTGGTGGTGGCGGTGTTCTTCGGCGTGCTGTTCCCGCTCGCCGCCAACGTGCTGGTGCAGCGCACCCTGCGCGCCAAGTCCACCCAGGCCGCCACCGGCATCCTGTACGTGGTGGTGGTGGCGGCGATCATCGGCGACTTCTCCTACCGGTTCTTCCTGCTGCGCTACGGGGTGGTGCTGTGACGGCGGCGCCCGACCGCGGAGGAGGAGTGCCGCGGGTGCGCGCCGAGTGCGACGCCTGCGGCGCGCCGCTGACCGCCGCCGGGCACGGGGGCGAACTGGTGTGCGGCGCCTGCCGGCGCCACTACGACGTGACCGCGGCCGCCGACTTCGAGGAGTGCCCGATCTGCGGCTGCCGCCGCTTTTTCCGCCAGAAGGCGTTTCCGCGCGTTCTGGGCATCGGGCTGGTGGTGGCCGGCGCGATCCTGGTGCCGTTCACGTACGGGGTCAGCCTGATGGTGCTGGCGCTGGTCGACCTGCTGATCTATCGCGCCGTGCCGATGATGGCGGTGTGCTACCTGTGCCGCGCCGAGTTTCGCGGCGTGCCGGTCCCGGACCGCATCCTGCCGTTTCGCCACCACATGGCCGAGGGTTACGAGAAACGCCGCGACCGCCGCGACCGGCAGCGTCCGCACCGCGAGCCGCGGCCGTAGCGCCGCTTGCCGGACGCCCGCGTTCCGGCCGCCCGCGTTCCGGCCGCCCGCGCTCCGGACCCCCGCGTCCCAGACCCATTGCGCCCGCCGCCGCGGCGCGCGCCGCGGATGGCGCCGGCGGCGACTCGAGGGGGCCCGAAGCCCTGAGCCGCGCCATTTGCGGTTGACAGTCCGCCGGGCGCTGACGTAGCTTCTTGCACAACTCGGGCAGCCGGTTTCGCTTTGCGCGCCGCAACCCGAAGGACGCCGGATCGGCCGGCAACTGCGTCCGCCGATCGGCATACCCGACCCGTCATCCCCCGAGGAGGCCCTACCGAACATGCGCACCAGGTTCCTGCGCTACACCCCGCCGAAACTCTCGTTCCCAACCCATCTCCGGCTCCTCCCGGTCCTTGCGCTGGCACTGCTGCTCGCCGGCTGCGGCGGCGACGACGAAGGCGGCGGCGCAGCCGCGTCCGGGTCCGGAACATCGACCATCGCCGAACAACCCGCGGCGGCGGCCGAGACCGATACCAACAGCGCCTCCATCAGCGGCACCGTGACCTTCAATGGCGACGCACCGGAGATGGCGGTGCTCGACATGGCCGCCGACCCGATCTGCGACGAGAAGAACCAGGAGAATCCGCGCCGCCGCCAGGTGCTGGTGCTCGGCGAAGGGCAGACCATTGCCAACGTGATGGTGCAGATCAAGGGCGCCTCGCTGCCGGACCTGGATCACGACATGCCCGACGCGGTGGTCGAGTTCGACCAGGGCGGCTGCCAGTACGCGCCGCACGTGTTCGGCCTGCGCGTCGGACAGACGGTGAAGATCCTCAATCCGGACGGCACCCTGCACAACGTGCATGCGTTCTCGAAGGTAAACGCCGAGTTCAACGAGGCGATGCCGCAGTTCCGCACCGAGCTGGAGAAGGTGTTCGACAAGGCGGAGCCGACGCCGTTCGCCATCAAGTGCGACGTGCATCCCTGGATGAACGCCTGGGCGGCGGTGTTCGACCACCCCTATTTCGCGGTCACCGGCGAGGATGGCAAGTTCACCATCAGCGGCCTTCCGGCCGGCACCTACGAAGTGGAAATCTGGCACGAGCGCCTGCCGGCGCAGACCGTGAGCGTTACCGTCGGGATCGGCGAGAAGGCCACCGTGGACGCCGAGATGGAGGTCCCGTCAAGCTAGCACGGGGGAACTGACGTGCAGAAAAACGGACACGCACCCGCCGGCGGGCACGGCCATGACCATGGCGGTCACGACGACCACGGCGCGCCCGAGAGTTTCATCCGCAAGTACGTCTTCTCCGTAGATCACAAGGTGATCGGCATTCAGTACGGGATCACCGCGCTGGTGTTCCTGTTCCTGGGCTTCTGCTTCATTCTGCTGATGCGCTGGCAGCTCGCCTATCCGGAACAGGCGATGCCGGTGATCGGGCGCTTGTTCGGCGTCACCCGCATGCCCGAGGGGATCATGCTGCCGGAGTTCTACAACCAGCTCGGCGCCATGCACGGCACCATCATGGTGTTCCTGGGCGTGGTGCCGCTGGCCGTGGGCGCGTTCGGCAACTACCTGGTGCCGCTGCAGGTCGGCGCCCCCGACATGGCGTTCCCGAAGCTCAACGCCGCCAGCTACTGGCTGTACTTCGTCGGCGGCGTGATCATGCTGGTCAGCTTCTTCATCCCCGGCGGCGCCGCCAAGTCGGGCTGGACCTCCTACCCGCCGCTGGCGGTGATCGAGACCGCCGGCCAGACCTGGTGGCTGCTGGGCATGGTGTTCCTGATCAACTCGTCGCTGCTCGGCTCGATCAACATCATCACCACCATCGTGCAGTTGCGCGCGCCGGGCCTGAAGTTCATGCGCCTGCCGTTCTTCATCTGGGCGCAGCTCGTGACCAGCCTGCTGCTGGTGCTCGCGTTCCCGCCGCTGGAAGTGGCCGGCTTCATGCAGCTTCTCGACCGCGTCGCCGGCACCAGCTTCTTCATGCCCTCCGGCCTGGTGATCAGCGGCGAGGCGTACACCGGCAGCGGCGGCGGCAATGCCCTGCTGTGGCAGCACCTGTTCTGGTTCCTTGCCCACCCGGAAGTGTACGTGCTCATCCTGCCCGCCATGGGCATCGTGTGCGAGGTTCTGGCCAACAATTCGCGCAAGCCGCTGTACGGCTACAAGGCGCTGGTCTACTCGGTGATCTTTCTCGGCTTCATGAGCTTCATCGTGTGGGCGCACCACATGTTCCTGACCGGCATGGGCACCGCCATCAGCACCTTCTTCCAGCTTACCACCATGATCATCTCGGTGCCGTCGATCATCATCCTGACGGTGATGATCCTTTCGCTGTGGGGTGGATCGATCCGCTTCACCACGCCGATGCTGTTCGCGCTGGCGTTCATTCCGATGTTCGGCATCGGCGGGCTCACCGGCCTGCCGCTCGGGCTGTCGGTGGCGGACATCCACCTGCACGACACCTACTACGTGATCGGCCACTTCCACTTCGTGGTGGCGCCGGGCACGCTGCTGGCGCTGTTCGCCGGCATCTACTATTGGTATCCCAAGGTGACCGGGCGGCGCATGAACGACACCCTGGGGCGCTGGCACTTCTGGCCCTCGCTGGTGTTCATGATCGGCACGTTCATGCCGATGTTCGTGCTCGGCATGGCCGGCGTGTCGCGGCGCCTGTACGACGGCGGCGCCACCTACGCGCACGCACAGGACTACCTGTGGCTCAACCAGCTCATTACCTTCTCCTCCTGGGGGCTGGCGCTGGCGCAGGTGTTCTTCATCGTCAACTTCTTCGTCAGTCTCAAGAACGGCGAGAAGGTAGAGGACAACCCTTGGCAGGGCACCACCCTGGAGTGGGCCACCACGTCACCGCCGCTCGGGCACGGCAACTTCGCACGGCCGATTGCCGTGTACCGCGGACCGTACGAGTACAGCGTGCCGAGGTCGAAGCGCGACTTCTCGCCCCAGCACCTGAAGAGAATCTAGCGGCGCATGCTCATACCCTACGACAACGAGAACCACCCGGTAACCGGGGTCTACAACGCCAAGCTCGGCATCTGGCTGTTCCTGGCCTCCGAGGTGCTGTTCTTCGGGGCGTTCTTCTCCACCTACATCCTGCTGCGCATCGGCGCCGGCGGGGTGGCGGGCGCGTGGCCGTACGGGGCGGACCTGCTCAACGTCCCGCTGGCCACCATCAACACCGTGATCCTGATCTCCTCGTCGCTTACCATGGTGATGGCGTGGGCCTCCCTGAAGCTGGGGCGCTTTTCGAAGTTTCAGATCTACTTCGCGGCCACCATCCTGCTGGCGCTGGCGTTCCTGGTGATCAAGGGCTTCGAGTACGGCGAGGAGTTCGCCCACGACCGCTATCCCTCGACCAGCACCTTCCTCGCCATCTACTTCACCTTGACCGGCGTGCACGGCCTGCACATTCTGCTCGGCGTGGTGGTCAACGTGTATCACCTGTTCTCGGCCAAGGCGATCTACGCCGAGAACTCGGAAAAGATGATCAACCGCATCGAGGTCGCCGGCCTGTACTGGCACTTCGTCGACCTGGTGTGGATCTTCCTGTTCCCGGTGCTGTACCTGTTATGACCGATGGCGTTGTCCGTGGGAGTTGCCGATGAGCGCTGAGCATTCCGTCGAGCACCTGCAGCAGCAGGTGCGGGTCTACTTCATCGTGTTCCTTTCACTTATGGTGCTGACCGTGGTGACCGTCGCGGTGAGCCGCCTGCACCTGCCGGTGGGGCCCGCCATCGCCGTGGCCCTGGTGGTGGCGAGCGTCAAGGGCACCCTGGTGGCGGGCATCTTCATGCACCTGTTCCACGACAAGTTCCCGTTCATCTTCAAGGTGCTGATCTTCTCGGCGATCTTCTTCATCGTCATGATCGCGCTGTTCATGTTCGGCTACTTCGACACCTTCGCCAGCGAGCGAGCCATCCTGGAAGCGCCGGCGCTGGAGGAGCACCATTGACATGTCGCTGAAGGTGATTCACATCGTGTTCATCTCCTGCGCCAGTGCCGGCTTGGCGTTCTTCTCCATCTGGTGCTTCACTTGGTTCGCCAATCGCAATCCCGTGCTGGCCGTGGCCGGCGGCGCCGGTGCGGCGCTGGCGCTGCTGGCGCTGCTGCTGGTGGAGCGGCGCGTGCTCGCCGCCGTAGCCGCGGCCAAGGATGCCGGCTAGATGAAGCGACTGTGCTCGTTCGTTGCGCCTTGCCCGCCGGGCGCCCCGCCGCACTCGGTGCGGCGCCGGGTTGCACCTCGGGGTGCTTCCCGTGCGCGCCTTGGGCTGCCGGTCGTGCCGTGCGCCGCGGGGCTCCTGCTGCTTCTCGGCGCGATTGTTCCCGATACGGCTGCCGCGTGCGCGGTGTGCTTCGGCGCCGCGCAGGAGGAGGCGGTGCAGGGCCTGCAGGCGGGCATCCTGCTGCTGCTCGGCATGGTGGCGCTGGTGTTCGCCGGCGTGGGCGCGTTTCTGCTCGCCGCCCGGCGGCGCATCCGCCGGTTGGCGATCAACTCCCCGGAGGCCACCTGAGTGATTGAGTTTGCCCGTTCCATGTGGATGCCGGAGGCGGCGTCCACCCACGCCGGCCAGGTCGACGGCCTGATCGGGTGGGTGCACCTGCTGATGCTGGTGCTGTTCGTCGGCTGGGGAATCTTCTTCTTCTTCATCCTGGTGCGGTTCCGCAAGCGGCGCAATCCCAAGGCCAGCTACGAGGGCACGCACAGCCACGTGTCCCGCTATATCGAAGGGGCGGTCGCGGTGATCGAGATCGCCCTGCTGTTCGGCCTCTCGGTACCGGTGTGGGCGCGCGTCATCGCCAATCCGGTGCCCGCCGAGGAGGCGCTCACCATCCGCGTGGTGGGCCAGCAATTCGCCTGGAACATCCACTACCCCGGCGCCGACGGCGTGTTCGGCGCCACCAGCGTCGACTTGGTCGATGCCGAGAACAACCCCGTGGGGGTGGACCGCGATGACATCATGGCCAAGGACGACATCGTCACGGTGAACCAGCTCCACATACCGGTCGACACGCCGATTCGCATCGAGCTGTCCGCCTTCGACGTGGTGCACAGCTTCTATCTGCCCGAAATGCGCGTCAAGCAGGACGCGATCCCGGGCATGACCATACCGCTCAGCTTCACCGCCACCGCCACCGGCGAGTGGGAGATAGCGTGCGCCCAGCTCTGCGGACTCGGCCACTACCGGATGCGCGGCTTCTTCACCGTGCACGAACAGGCCGGCTACGACGCCTGGATGGCCGAGCAGGCCGCCGCCCTGGAAGCCGCCTCCCAACCCCGTGGCTTCTTCGACTGACATAGGCTTCTCACGCGCTAGCTTCGCTGACTCGCGTAGCTTGACGCAACCGCCCGCCACCGAACATCCTTAACGTGATAGTTCTTCCCGAGGTGATATGCACTGGTGGCGAGTGAGATTCCCTTGATACCCGAAGTGCCGCAAGCACTGAGGGAGGCGGCGCAGGTCGGAAAGCTGATCCCGTTCGTCGGCGCCGGTGTTTCCAGGCTGGCGGGATGCCCTGACTGGGACGGTTTCGCCGATGCTGCGCTCAACGTGTTTGTTGAACAGGGCAAGTTCAATCATGCACAGCTAGACCAAATCAAGCATCTCGGTCCCCGGATAAAGCTCTCCATGGCGCTCTCTCTTCAGGAGAGGTTTGGGATACAAATTGATTTCCGGAACTTGCTACACCAGGGCCCACTAGTAGAGCACGTCGCCGGCCAACGTCTGTATTCGGACCTTGCCAAGATTGGCAAGACATTCGTCACGACGAACTACGACGAATGGCTCGACGAACAGTTTTTTTATGGTCCAACGGGCATGTCCGCAGAAGAGACGCCATCTGCTTCGCCAGCTCCGGCGCCTCGGACCGTCTATCACAGGCCTGAAGAACTGACCGTCGCCAATCTCAATCAGGAGAATGTAGTCATTCACCTTCATGGGTCTGTCAAGAATCCCGGCGGAATGGTCATGACGACACCGGATTACGTTCACCACTACGCAACCGAACGGGGGGTCGGCGGCAGCAATGAGGGGAACTACGTCCTCAACTTCCTGGCCCACCTGTTTACGCACAAGACTGTGCTCTTTGTCGGCTATGGATTGGACGAACTGGAGATACTCGAATATGTCATTCTCAAGGCCCGCACGACGAAAGGGGTGGAGACAAGGCACTTTCTGTTGCAGGGCTTTTTCTCGCATGAGCGAGAACTCATGATAAGCCTGCGAACCTACTATCGTGAGTGCGGTATCCATCTGATTCCGTTTCTGAAGGACGACGAAGGATGGGACCAGCTAGCTCACGTACTGGAATCGTTTGGACAGTCGGTACCAGCTTCTAGCACGGCTGTATTGCAGGAGTTCAAGGAAATGGGGGCGCTCTTGGATGGCTAGCCTGACGGCAAGAGAGCGGGATTTTGTCGCAATGATGGGCAAGAGTGACGAACACATGAGAAAGGGTTTCGAGTTGATCCTTGAACGACCTTGCTTTGTAAAGTACTTCGACATCTTGAACGACGGCGGCTTCTTTGATGCAGATCGCAATCCGGCGCCGGTACTTGTCGAGCCGGAAGGCCATTTCCAGATCTCGTATTGGAAGGCGCTCGACTACCTTGTCGGATGCGCCAAGTGGGCAGATGAGAACGACGATATTGAGCTTGCCAAGAAGGTGATGGGAGTCGTCAACTCTGTAAGTCTAGGCAGTGTGTCGTCTGAAGCACGAGACAACTACCACACATACCGCGCTTTCGCCGAGATCGTCGGATTGCTGCCAATCGAGTGTGTAGTGGCGGAGGATCTCGCACTGGTGAAGGGCTGGTTGAACACGAAATTCGATCGGTCTCTTGTGGTGCACGCCCTTGACGGCGGTGTGCTGAGGCGGCTCCTGGGTAGCGACAAGCAGAGCGCTTGGATGAAGGCCGTGCAGTTGATTGATTATTGCACGGAAGTTCGATGGCGGCGCACGCAGTATGGCGCGGACGATGAAGAGCCCCGTGGTGTTGTCGATGAGTATTGGCTCCAAGAACTCATTGATCACTATGGACAGTTGTTGGGTGAGAGAGTCGGACGTCCGGCGGCCGAACTATTTGTGCAACGGGTTCGCGACGTCTTCGGCCGGGGTGGTCGAGCCAAGTGGAGCCATGTGTTCCGGCCTGCGGTTGAGGAAAACCGGCAGAATAGTGAAGGGAGGAGCATAGAGAACTGTGTTGTGGTCGGTCTGCGCGAGGTGCTGTTGGCGTGGTGCGATCATGACTCGTCGGTGGCCAAGTGCTATGTCGAAAAACTGCTTCGGGATGAGAACGAAATGTGTCGCCGAGTAGCCATTTTCGTTTTGAACCAGCGATGGGACAGTCTGCGTGAATCGTACCGCCCCGATGTTATCCCTGAGTTTCTCAGCGACGGTCACCTTCACGAGCTCTACGGGCTGATTCGCGATCACTTCGAAGACTTTGGTGCGTGCGGAAAGGCCCTCACTATCGAAGCGATTCGAAATCTGAGTCAGGTTGAGGGAGTGGACCCAGAGCTCCGCGAACACTTCCAACACCGTTGGCTCAGTGCGACTGCCGGTACATCCTTCGAACCGGCGGCCGAATGGCTCGCCCAGCTAGACGAAAAGTATGGTCATGATCTATATCATCCCGACTACCTATCGTACTCTGAGACACGTTGGGGTCCTGGACCATCAAAATACGGGGCACATGAATTGGTTGCGTTTGCTCGGGAGCGTACTATCGTTGCGAGATTGACGGAGTTCAAGCCAGGGGACAGGTGGAACGGGCCCACCGTTGAGGCGTTGATCGACGAGCTGGAGCATGCCGTGGGTTCGGCGCCAGACCAGTTTACTCATGTGTTGCCGGAGTTCCTTCACGCGCCACAAGATTATCAGTACGGATTGATTAAGGGATTCTTGAAGTTGTGGCGGAACCCGATGGGAAATAAACCTCCGATCGATTGGGACGAAATCTGGGAGCATCTGTTCAGATTCTTCAAGCAACTCCTTCAGGACGAGCGACTGTGGAAGATTGATGACAATAATGGGGGGCGGACCCAACCATCGTGGATCTCGAACGCTATTGCCGACCTGCTAATCGAGGGTACGCGGGACGACAATAGGGCTTATCCGTCTGAACTCCTCCCGAGCGGTTGGGACTTGACTCGGATCCTTGTTGAACGTGGAACCCGAATCACGGAGCCGATCGATGATCCCATGAATCAGGCCATCAACTCAACGAAGGGTCGAGCACTTCAGGCCGCATTCGGCAATGTTCTCAGGCGATGTCGGCTGGCTGACAAGAAGATTGGACATCATGTAGGGGTGTGGTCCAACTTGCGTTGTTTATTTGACCGTGAGCTCGCTCAGTGCGACGGAGGGAACTTCGAATTTTCAACGCTGTGTGGCGCTTGGTTCGGCAACCTGACTTACATCGATCAGGGTTGGCTGGAAGCGAATATTCGGCGAATCTTTCCGTCGAACCAACCAACGAATCTTCGTTGTGCCGTTGGCGGTCTTGCTTACGCGGCGGTCAACTTGCCAATCTATCGAATCCTGAAAAAGGGTGGAGTAATCGATCGCGCACTTACGATCGAAAACCAGGATCGATATGGTCGAGAGCAACTAATGAGAAGATTGATGCTCGGATACCTGTGGGAGGAAGATTGCCTCGAATCTTCGCGGTTTTCGTGCTTGTTCAGATCTGCGAGACCGGAATACTTCCACGGGATCCACAGGTTTTTTGCGAGTATTCGTCGCGAAACACTGAAACCCGAGCACGTGGAGCGGATTGTAGGCTACTGGCAGTACTGCGTCACGTGGGCTCAGCAGCAAGCGACTCGTCCGACTTGGTTGCTATCAGGCCTAAGTGTGCTGACATCGTTCTTGACCACTGCTGCAGGTTGTCGTGAGCTTCTGCTTGCGGTCGTACCCTACGTGCGCGCACACCATGAGACTCACGAGTTTATCGGTGAGTTGAATAGACTCGTTGGACATAGCCCGGCCGAAGTGCGTGATGTCCTGGAGTGCTTCATCGCGACGCACGGATCATTCTACGATTACGAAGGCAGAGTGCGCGCTATCGTTGCGACGCTGGCAGAGCGTGGGTATCGTGAAGACGCGATCCGCTTCTGTGAGAAGCTGCGCTCGATGGCCGGAATGGAGACCCTGTTCAACGAGCTGACGGAGGCGGTGGCGTAGCTCAGGCAACGGACGAGGGGAGAGTAGCGCGCGACTTCCCCCTCAGTCATGGCATTTCACGATTTCTCAACGGGGATCTGTGCTTGGGATCGCATGTACGTCGCTAAGAGCCGCGCGTCGGGCGGATCTACCGGTAGCAAGTCGCGGCCGCGATGTCCGTAAAGCTGCGGTGCTTACACCTCCGCCAGGCTGAGGCAGGGGCGGTGGTGCAGGCGGGTGCGGCCGTCCAGTTCGCGGAGTTCGAGGACGAACAGGACGGCGGCGACCTCGGCGTCCAGCTTCTCGATCAGTTCGCAGGCGGCGTTGGCGGTGCCGCCGGTGGCCAGCACGTCGTCGATCAGTACCACTCGGTCGCCCGGCAGGCACGCGTCGGCGTGCATCTCCAGCGCGTCGGAGCCGTACTCCAGGGCGTAGTCCTGGCGGATGGTCCGGTAGGGCAGCTTGCCCGGCTTGCGGATCAGCGCCAGCGGCAGGTCGAGGCGCTCGGCGAGCGGCGCGCCGAACAGGAAGCCGCGGCTCTCGATGCAGGCGATCCGGTCGGCACGCCGCTCGGTGCACTGCTCGGCCAGCCAGGACACTACGCGCGGCAGCAGGCCGCTGGCGGTCAGCAGCGGGGTGATGTCGCGGAACAGGATGCCGGGTTTGGGAAAGTCGGGCACCGCCCGCAGCGTTTCGCGTACCCGTGTTGCCAGAAGGTCGGTCATGTGTTTCTTCTCTCCCGAGTCGGTGGTTCGCCCGATGGGCTTGAGGCCGAGCGTGACGTGGGTTATTTTAGAGCAAGGCGCCGCCGACCGCTCGCCCCGCTCCGTAATGGATGTCCGGGGCGCCGGATCCGTACCGGGCGGCCCGAATAGATCCGTTGGAGGACCCGTGGCAAGACGCTCCAAACATAGTGCACAGAAGAGGCGTCGGGAACTGGCGCGAGCAGAAAAGCAGCAGCGCAAGCGCGAGCGGCGCGCCAATCCGGTCGAACATGACGCGGAGACGCTGATCGCAGAATACCGCGGCCTCAACCTCCCGGGCGACGTGGAGGATGAGGCGACCGAAGAGGGCGAAGAGGAGGAGGCGGAGGCCGGCGCGGCCCGCTGATCCGGAACCGCCCGTCTGGCGGCGTTACCGCTTCCGGTGTAGGATTCGGGCAATCGAACTGTTCAGGAGGATTCAAGGATGGCTGAAAACAGAGGACTCGCTTACGTCAAGCCCGGTGTCGTGGAGATTCAGGACATCGACTTCCCCACGCTCGCGCTCGGCGACCGCAAGTGTGACCACGGGGTCATTCTCAAGATCGTGTCGACCAATATCTGCGGCAGCGACCAGCACATGGTGCGCGGCCGCACGACCGCACCGGCCGGGCTGATCCTGGGCCACGAGATTACCGGCGAGGTGATCGAGAGGGGCCACGACGTGGAGTTCATCGACGTCGGCGACATCGTGTCGGTGCCGTTCAACATCGCCTGCGGGCGCTGCCGCAACTGCAAGGAGCGCAAGACGGGGATCTGCCTGACCGTCAATCCCGCCCGTCCCGGCGCCGCCTATGGCTACGTCGACATGGGTGGCTGGGTCGGCGGCCAGGCCGAGTACGTGATGGTGCCGTACGCCGACTTCAACGTGCTCAAGCTGCCGGAGCGCGACGTGACCCTGGCCAAGATCCAGGACCTGACGCTGCTGTCCGACATCTTTCCCACCGGCTTCCACGGCGCCTACAGCGCCGGAGTCGGCCCCGGCTCGATCGTCTACGTGGCCGGCGCCGGGCCTGTCGGCCTGGCGTGCGCCACCGGGTGCCAACTGCTCGGCGCCGCCGTGGTGATCGTCGGCGACATGATCCCCGAGCGCCTGGAGCAGGCGCGCAGCTTCGGTTGCGAAACGGTGGACCTGCGCCAGGACGCCACCCTGGCCGAACAGATCGAGCAGATCGTGGGCGAACCGGAGGTGGACCAGGCGGTGGACTGCGTCGGTTTCGAAGCGCGCGGCCATGGCAAGGACGCCGCGGTGGAGCAGCCGGCCACGGTGCTCAACTCGGTGATGGAAGTGACCCGCGCCGGCGGCGGCATCGGCATTCCGGGACTGTACGTGACCGGCGATCCCGGCGGTGTCGACGACAACGCCAAGATCGGCAACCTGGGCATCCGCATCGGCCTCGGCTGGGCCAAGTCGCACCACTTCACCACCGGCCAGTGCCCGGTGATGACCTACAACCGCCAGCTCATGCAGGCGATCCTGTACGACAAGGTGTCGGTGGCCAAGAACGTCGGCGCGACGGTGATCTCGCTCGACGACGGCCCGCAGGGCTACCAGGACTTCGACCGCGGCGCGGCCAAGAAGTTCATCATCGACCCGCACGGAATGATCGCCGCTTAACCGGGTCCTTGTCCGCCCGGGGCCGTTCTATCCCCGGTGCCGGACCTTGCAGGCAGCCGGCGGCGATGCCGGGCTGCCTGCCGGCGGCGCTCACCACGGCGCCGCGCGCGTGCAGCGGGAGTTCCGCCACGGGCCGCCGGCGGGTTCTTTACCCCGACGGGGCCGTGAACGCCCGGTTGATGCTCAACGGACGGGTCGCCGGCGGCCGTTGACGCCGGTCCGGCGCACGCCCGCTAGCCCGCCAGGTCGGTCAGCGCCTGCAGTTGTTCGCTGGTGCCGACGGCGACCAGGATGTCGCCGCCCCGGACGGTGGTGGTGAGCGCCTCGGCGGCGCTCACCAGGGTGCCGTCGGGACGGTGAATGGCCACCACCGTGGCGCCGGTGGTGGGGCCGACGCCGGCGGCGCGCACCGATTGACCGGCCAGCCCGGAGTGTTCCGGAACCTGGAGTTGTTCGATCTGCAGCGGCGTGGTTTCGCGGTATAGCGCCTCGTCGAGAAAGTTCACCACCGAGGGCCGCAGCAGTGCCGATGCCATCGCCCGCCCGGCGATCAGGTAAGGTGATACCACTTGGTCGGCACCGGCCAGGCGCAGCTTGTCGATCGAGCGCTGCTGCGCCGCCTGCGTGATGATCACCAGGTTGCGGTTGAGTTGGCGGGCGGTCAGCACTACGTACAGGTTGGCGTCATCCCCCGGCAGTGCCGCCACCAGTCCCCTGGCGCGCTCCACGCCCGCCGCGCGCAGCGCCTGATCGTCGCCGGCGTCGCCCTTCACGAACGCCAGCCCCGGCGTGCCGGCGAGCTCGCAGCCCTCCGGGTCCAGGTCGACCACGGCGTAGGTGGCCTGCGAACGCGCGAACTCGGCGGCAACCTCGCGCCCGAAGCGGCCGCCGCCGCAGATGATAAAGTGGTCGTGCAGCCTGCGCAGCGCCCGTTCCATACGCTTCCTCCTCAGGTCTTGCAGCAGGTGCCCGTCCGCCAGGTAGACGCCGATGCTGGTGGCGGAAAAGCCGAGGGCGCCCACCGCCACCAGGATCACCGCGACCGCGAGCCCGCGGCCCGCGCTGCTCAGCGGCCGCACCTCGCCGTAACCGACGGTGGACACCGTGATCACTGCCATGTACAGGCTCTCCCCGAAGGTCCAGCCTTCGACGAGCATGAAGCCCACGGCGCCCGCGAGGGCCACGCCGGTGAGCAACAAGCACGCCAGGATGATGCGGACGCGGGCTGTCATGACTGCCTACTTCAGATGATCGACCTGCGGCGCCGCTGGTGTGAACGATCCGGAACGGCTCGTCGTGAACGATCCGGAACGGCTCGTCACGTTGCCGGACGGTACGTTCTGGTCATCTTGCCGTTGCGGGACCGGCTCCGGTAGTCTCCCGCCATGCCCGAGTTCTCCTTTCCCCTTCGCACCATTCACCTGGACTTTCACACCGGCCCGGAGGTGCCCGGAGTGGGCGCCGACTTCGATGGCCAGCAGTTCGCGCGCACCTTCAAGGAAGCGCACGTGGACAGCGTGACCGTGTTCGGCACCTGCCATCACGGCCACGCCTACTACCACACCGAGCACCCCTGCCGGCACCCCAACCTGGCGCCCGGCCTGGACCTGACCGGGTCGCAGATCGAAGCCCTGCACCGCGCCGGGATTCGCGCGCCGATCTACATCTCCGGCCAGATCAACGAGTACGCGGCCAACACCCATCCCGAGTGGCTGGCGGTGCAGCCGGACGGTCGCCACGCCAAGCTGATGCCGCGCGACTTCTCGCCCGACCAGGATCAGGCCCTGCACGCCGGCTGGCAGGTACTGGACATGTCCAGCCCCTACCAGGACTACCTCGCCGAGCAGATCGAGGAGGTACTGGCCCTGTACTCGCCGGTGGACGGCATCTTCCTGGACATGTGCTGGGATCAGCCGAGCGTATCGCGCTGGGCGGTGGCCGGGATGACGAAGCGCAACCTGGACCCGCGCAGCGCCGAGCACCGCGACCGCTACGCGCGCGAGGTGGCGCTGGCCTATATGGAGCGGTTTTCGGCCATGGTGGAGCGGGCGGGAACGGGCGCCGACCACTTCGGCATCTGGTACAACTCGCGGCCCAAGACGAACCTGCACGTGGAGAAAAAGTACCTGCGGCGAGTGGAGATCGAGGCGCTGCCGACCGGCGGCTGGGGCTACGCCTACTTCCCCTACGTGGCCCGCTACGTGCGCCCGCTCGGCCTGCCGACGCTGACCCACACCGGGCGCTTCTTCAAGAGCTGGGGCGACAACGCCGGCCTCAAGCCGGCGGCGGCGCTCAAGTACGAGTGCTGCCAGGCGCTCAGCCAGGGCATGACCGGCGGGGTCGGCGACCTGCTGCATCCGCGCGGCGTCCCGCAGCCGGCGGTGTACGAACTGATCGGCGGCGTGTACGCGCACGTCGAGGCGTGCGAGCCGTTCGTTGCCGGCGGCGTGCTGCAGAGTCAGATCGCGCTGGTGGTCGATACCGAGTTGGGCGACAACCCCGGCGCCGCCGGTCTGGGCGCCACGCGCGCGCTGCAGCAGTTGCATCAGCAGTTCGACGTGGTCGGCCCCGGCGCCCGCCTGGACGACTATGAGGTGGTGCTGGTGGCGGAGACCACCCCCGTGGACGAGGCGCTGCTGGCCAGGCTGCGCGCGTACGTGGCCGCGGGGGGCGGCCTGATCTTGTCAGGACAGGCCGGATTCACCGCGCAGGGCGAGCCGGTGCTGGCGGAGCAGGGCGTGTCCGCCGCCGGGCCGAGCCCCTATTCGCACACCTTCCTGCGCATGGCGCCGGCCGTGGCGGATGGCATCCCCGACTACGACCACGTCGCCTACGAGCCGGGCATGCGGATCGAGCCGGCGGCCAGCGCCGAGTCGCTGGTCGGAGTGGTGGAGCCCTACTTCGAGCGCCACTTCGCGCGCTTCTCCGGCCACTCCTACACGCCGCCGGCGGAGCTGTCGCCGTGGTCGGCGGTGGTGTGCAGCGGCAACGTGATCACCTTCGCGCTGCCGATTCTAGGCCTGTACGGTCGCCACGCCGTGCCGGCGCACCGCCGCCTGCTCGGCAACTGCATCGACCTGCTGCTGCCGGAGCCGCTGGTGCGTGCCACCGATGCCCCCTCGCTGCTGGAGACCACCGTGGTGCGCTCCGGGCCGCGGACCGTGGTGCACCTGCTGTGCTTCGCGCGCGAGCGGCGCACCGACGCGTTCGACCACCGCACGGGGCGGTCGAGCGGCCTGGACATCGTCGAGGACGCCATCCCGCTGGTCGACCAGCCGCTGGCCGTGAAGCTGCCGGCGGCGCCGCGACGCGCGCACCTGGAACCGCACGGCGTCGACCTGCCGGTCGCCTACCACGACGGCTACGCGCAAGTGACCGTGACCCTGCTCGACGGCCACGGAATGGTGGTGTTCGACGCCCTGTAACGGAAGTTGAGCATTCCGCCCCAGAACAAGCAATTGCGGGGCCTTGCGCGCCTCTGCCGGAGAGGCCGATACTCGCGACGTGAAGATTCCGCGATCCGTAGGCATCCCCGGCGCAGTTAACCTCCAAACTGAAATGGTGTGCGAGCGACTTGATGTGCTGATACGGGAGCAGTGCAAGACGAACCGCCTGCTTGAGCAACTGTTGGCGGGGACCGGGAGGCCCGAGAAAGGCTGTCCGGCGCACTTATCTGCCCGAGATACGTGCGATACATCGAGTATTTGAACCCCGCGAAGTCCGACGACCCGTCGCCGTCGAGGCTGGCGACAATAGCGTAGGGCCAGTCACAGCTTGGGACCCGTCGCCATCCGAAGCCGCCGTCGTTCATTTCGACCGCTTCCGTCACCGCCCCGCAGCCCATCGTGGAGGTCGCACTCTGGTCGCCGAACCATTCCTCGGCCACATCGACGAAGCCGTCGCCGTGCTGACAAGCGCCTACATGAACCGGCCGACGAAGGGTTCTTCCCGCGGATGTATGACTGCTTCCTATCTTCGACTCCGGCTTGCCGGCAACGTCTTGGTTTCACGGCCACTTCTTGATTGGCCTCTGCGCCCCCCGGACCCGCCGGACCCGTGCAAGGGTGACTACAGCAGCGATTTCTGCTTCTCGATGAGATCGGCCGCGCAAGTCAAACCGTTCGCGCGCATCTGCTTGAGAGTCCGGAGGATCTTTCTGCTCTCGATGCAATTCTTGCAGATGCGAAACGTCTCGTCAGGGCGCCGACTCAGGCAATAAGTGCTCTTGTCGTGCCCGCAAATCGCATTGTTCTCGTGCTCAAGATCGCGGACATGCCAGCGGCGACCCTTGGTCACTCCCTCGACAGGGTTGAAGAATACCTTTCCGGTGACTAGCTTGATGCCGGTCATATCTGTTCCGTCTCATCTTGGGAGAGGCACACCGATAGTTTCGATCCGGCATGCTCTGCATTCAAGTATATATTCTCGAACGACTTAGCCATGCGATCATCGTATCCGAGCCGGGGAGCGACGGCAATCGTCGTCGCCTCCCGGACCACCTTGCGAAGGGCCAGATCGCCTACAATCGGGCCTGTTACCCTCCGTGGCCAATACGTTCCAGACTATGAGCACAATGGGTGCGAACGCCAAAAGCGGCAGAAGTCGCATGGCCGGGATCGACGACCGCTTGCAGGAGCGCCTGCCGGGCGGCCATTCCCGAACGCGGCCACGGGGGTGGAAGTCGTGCTATCTTCCCGGCTCGGCAGCAGGCGCCGCTCCGTCGCCGTGGCACATCCGGTGGTGGGCAAACACGACAGCGAGATTCTCCGGCTCCGGGCCGCCTCCTTCGGCAACCGGCAGCAGGTGGTGGATCTGTAGCAGGTGGGAGGAGTTGGAGCGGCGCCCGGTGAGCGGATCGCGGAAGCGGCAGCGTCCCCCGTCGCGCAGCTAGACGTGACGCCGGACCGCCGCCGGAATGGGACGGCGCACCGGCGACCGACGGGGGTCGCGCCGCGCACCGCGGGTGAACTGCGGCGATGCTCCCATCGGCGCACCGCCAGCTCCATGTGCACGCGACATGCCGCCTGCCAACTCCGGCGCCGCGTCAGTACGGGCCGCTGCGGCGTTGCTGGTGGACTGCGGCGGCGCAGAAGTGGCTTGGCGGGGACGCCGCGGCGTCGTAGCCGGTCGCTGGCACGCCCCTGGCGAACTTCGGCGCCGCAGTCGCTTGCGGCGCACCCGACGGCCCGGCCTAGCCCGGAAAGCTCACCAGGGGGATAGACACGGGGTGGAATTTGTGGTTATCT
>JAPPGB010000078.1 GCA_028821475.1 Spirochaetaceae bacterium | reverse complement strand
TTACCTGCTGGCGGTCAAGGGCAACGCTTCCGAGACCTACGCGGCGCTGCGTACCTTCGCTGCGCAGCGTGTCGATGTCCGGTATCCGACGATGCAGACACTGGCGTCAGAGCACGCTGAAGTCGTACTCAGCGAGGTTCAGCCAACTGCCATGCTCGGGCGTATACACGAAACTCCAGCTTGCCCAGCAAAGGCGCGCGCCGGTGCTTGGCGCCAGAGTCTTGTACAGCGATGCCTCGCTGTAGGTACTCACCGAAGGAACGGTCCGCAGCATCCAGAGAATCGACGTGAGCCTCGTCGACAATGCGCCATCTGCGCCATCCGAGAAACTTGACCACACGGTCGAGTGAGGCATAGATTCAAGTAAAGTGGACGGCTAGTAAAGATTAAGCTGTTGGGAGGCGAGGAACGGGCGTGCGACCCTCAGAGCAAGACATTGGAGCGGCCAGCGAACTGCAGGAATGAAGGCGAGCGTTCTCGAGAAGTGGGATGGCCATGTGGTCACTGCGGGGCGTGAACCGGTGCGGGACATCGTCGCCGAATTCGAGCGGGTGCTGGCCGATGCGGTGGATGAACGACCTTTGCAGAGTATCTTGGCGTTGGCGCCCGTGCTTCTCGGCCCCTTAGCACCACCCGGTGGTAGTTACTGGTGCCTGGATCGTCCTCAGCTGGGAGCGGAATACGTTCCGGATTTTCTTCTTGCGAGCGCCACGTCGGTCGGATTCCGGTGGATCGCGATTGAGCTAGAGAGTCCCACCGCGAAGGCGCTCACCAAAGCGGGATTGCCGGCGAGAAAGCTCGCCGACGCGCTTGGACAGATACGGGACTGGCGTACGTGGCTGATGGATAACGTTGCTTATGCACGCCAGGAGCGAGGTTTGAAGGACATAGACGGCAACTGTGAGGCGGTCGTCGTAATCGGGCGGAGAAGCAGTCTGGATCCGAAGCAGGTCAATAGGTATCGCGCCATTTCGACCGACGGGATAACCGTCATGTCGTACGACCGGCTTCACGACTCCATGCGGAACGGCAGTAGCTACGGAACGGGCTGGGATGAAAAACACGGACATTGAACGGTTCTTTGCGGATACCGAGGTATCCGTCTGGCGTAACCAGTCACTGCGGGAACCACAGATGGACGGATATTTTGCTATACGAGAGCACTTTAACGGCAGCGACGAGCCCTGTTACGTACAGCTTCCGGTCGGATGTGGCAAGACGGGACTGATGGGACTGTCGCCTTTCGGTATAGCCCGGGGACGGGTTCTGATTATTGCGCCCAATCTCACGATTCGCGAAAACATCCGGCGCGAACTGAATGTCGGCGATCCGAACTGTTTCTACAGCAAGAGAGGGGTCTTTGTTCCACGAGACGGCCCTTACCTGTCTGAGCTCAAGACGGGAGCGAACATTCATGACTGCGATGCCGCTCATATCGTGGTCGCGAACATCCAACAGTTCGCTGGAGTGCGCAATCGTTGGTACGAAGCGCTTCCTACAGACTACTTCGATATGATCTTGGTGGACGAGGGGCACCACAATGTAGCGGAAACATGGGCGCGTCTTTTCGCGCACTTCGAAAAGGCGAAAGTCATCTCATTTACGGCTACGCCTATGCGGGCGGACGGGCAAGTGGTATCGGGGACGCGGGTATACCGGTTCGGCTATGCACGGTCAATGATTATGGGGTTCATTTCGCAAATCGACGCGCTATTCGTAAAACCCACTGAAATCACGTTCACGGTCGAGGGGGAGACCAGGACGCTCGGGATATCCGAGATCATTAAAATGCGTGAAAAGGACTGGTTTAGCCGCGGTGTTGCGTTGTCCGAGGAGTGCAACCGCAGTGTCGTGAACGCCTCGGTACAGCAGCTCCACACCGTACGCCGGCTTGGTTCGCCGAGACAGATAATTGCGGTCGCGTGCTCAATTCGGCACGCCACGCAGGTGGCTGCTCTGTATCGAGAACAGGGTTTGCGCGTTGAGGTGCTCCACAGCCAATTGAAGGCGGATGAGCGCGACCGGATTGAGGCGACTCTGCGCAGTGGAGTCACGGATGGCGTCGTGCAGGTGAACATCCTGGGAGAGGGATATGATCTGCCGACGCTTTCCGTTGCCGCTGTTTTTCGGCCTTACCGCAGCCTTTCTCCGTATGTGCAGTTTGTCGGACGTGTCCTAAGGCTTGCGCAGCCAGACACGCCCTATTCTCCCGCAAATCATGTGTATCTCGTCTCCCATGTGGGTCTCAACGATGAGAGGTGGTGGAGCGATTTCACGAACTTCGACAAGGACGACCAAGAGTTCTTTCAGGAGTACCTCCAAGGCGATCTTGAGGTGGATGGCGAGGGAGATGCCTCAGCTCGGCTTACCCTTCGGCCATTCATGCGCGTCCTAAATGAGGTGGTGGAGAACTATCAGCGGCAGGGGTATCTGAAGCACATAGACGACGTCATGATCGGAGATCTATTTGACACGATTCGGAAAAAGGGGTTCGAGCCTTCGGAGTTCGGATTGACGGAAGACATCGTTAGGGCGCGGCTTAGCAGGGCACAGGCCGAAGGGCAGATTGCGGCATTTCACCGGATCATACAGCCGCAGGAGCGGCGAGAGGCGCTGAAGGGCCGATTGCAGCAGGAAGCGCGATCGATTGCGGACACCGTGCTCAATCGCATCGGGCTGCAGCATCGCGGCCGGGATCTGCTGAAGGTCTTCTCCGGAAATTTCAATGCGGAAATCATGATCCGCATGGCAAGCGCTGACCAGAACAGAGTCATGAATGTGGAGTCGGGCGAACGGCAGTCTGCGGGGATTGAGCAACTGCAACGGGCTGTGGATGCGTCTCCTGACATCGCCGACAAGCTGTCTAGTCTCGTTAGGGAGAAGCTGGAAGGTGCCACGCCATAAGCAGATGGTGAAGCGCAGCCACGTTGAAGTTGCGAAACGACGACGGACCTGCAAGTTCTCCCGCACTTCGATAAGTAAGGGTGCCCTGTGCCTCGTAGTCTACGAAGGTCCACGCGACCGATCTGCGTATTGTCGAGACGTGGGTCTTGAGATGATCAGACTGGCACGTGCACGGCTGGATGAGTTGGAAGGTGGGCTGGAGAAGGAGGCGAAGGACTAATTGTTCGCGTTCTTTCGCGTCAGTCGGTTCGATGTGCACGTTCTCGACGCTATTCACCCTTGCGCTCTCGGCCGAAATCCCCGACGTCAACGACCAGGATTCGACGCGGGTAGGTCAATTCTGTGTCTCGGGCCTCCTTGTCGGGTTGTTTGACGAGGCGGGGCAGAAAACGTCGTAGATCTTCCGTCGAAAGCGATTCATGAATCTCAAGTAGGGAATCAAACGCGTCTGAATCGGTCTGTAGCCAATCTGGGCTTTGCTGGTGAAACACGACCTTGTCGTGTGCGATCCGCGGCTCCGGTTGCAACAGCGCCAGCTCATCAACTTGCTGAATGGGCTTGTCGCAATCGAAAACGCATCGCCAAGGGCGACTCTGCGCATAGGAGTGTATTGCCGGGAAGGTGCGACCGCCGCGAGACCCAATCGCCTGGCGGATGCACCAGGTGGGCACTATGGTACAACCGAGCTGTTCGGCGTTTTCGGCTCGACAGCAATGCCAGTACGGCGTGTGGTAAGGTAGCGGATCCACGTGGTTGTACAGCAGGTAGGCCGGGACAGCCCCCCACCATTGCGCAAACCTGTCGAGCGTGTCGATCTGCCGTTTTCCCGACGCGTCCTTGTGATCGAGGGCGTTGTAGCGAGCGGTGGGATAGAGCTTCTTCGCCTGTAGGGCTAGGCGACGGCCCGAACCGGCGGGGTAGCGGATGCAAAGCAGCAGGTCTGCACCAAACAACGACTCTTCCGGTTTCGTCGGGTGATAGATGCTGAACGCATTCGTCCTCCGATGGGGGAGCATGTCCAGAATGAGGAGGTCGGTAAGGGTTTCTTCGCCAAGACGTGCTCTGAGCAAGTCGGCTTGCCCTAGGCGGCGCCAAGTGTCGGATGCGACGCGTTCTGCCGGAGTCATTCGGGCCGAATGTCCTTGCGCTGTTTGGTTTCAGAATTCCGGGCCAAGCCTGGACAGCGCCTTCTCGAATCCATACTACGCCGGCCACCTTCCGCGACTCCCGGATCGTCGAACCCGGGCAGGGCAATCAGATCCGACCTGCCGTGGGGAAAGCCCTAACTCTATGGATCGGCTGCGGGCCAAGGCCTGTGTTGTTGTGGGCAACTCGACTGGACGGATCGCAGCCACGTGCATCTGGCCTCGCCATCGTAGCTTGGCGGACGGATACTGGGAGGACGATGAGGAATTGATTGGCCGATTGTTAATAACACGACAACATGCACACAAAGTACGTTCTCGGTTACTCGACTTGCTCATTGATAAACGGAACCAACCGCCCCGATTCGCAGCTCCCCTGAGCGCCGAGGCTACCCGGCGGCATGTCGTCAACCAAACCCAGCGTCTCAGCGGCCTTGCCGGACGGGTATGTGTGCTCCATAGCCTCGGCGGGAACGGCGACGCACGACCTTCCGACGCCGATCCGCTGAGGTCTTGCTCTTTGCGGCGGCGCAACACCTCCGACAGACGCGCCTTGCCTCGGCAACGGTCCAGATGACCTGCAGAGGGCCGTGTCACCAACTAGGCTCCATCCCGGATGTAGTCTAACTTGGACAGTTTCTGGTGTCCATGCCCGGTTGGCCTTGGCATGGTCTTGCCTCAAGTCGCCGGTTGCGGCTGAATAATTCGCGACATGGCGAAGCCGAAAGGGTGGTGGACCACCCATCCGACTATTCTCACGGTGACGGTGGCGGGGTGCTGGGACTCGAACGGTGACGGGATCGGCGACTTCGAGGGCATCCGCCGCCACCTCGACGAGCTGATCGACATGGGCATCAGCGGGCTGCGCTTCCAGCACGTGACGCGCTTCGGCGACGACTTCGAGTGGTTCGGGCTGGTGGCGCAGGACTGGTTCGACGTCGATCCGGTGTATGGCACCATGGCCGACTTCGACCGGCTGGTGGCGGACTGCCGCGCCCGCGACTTCGCGATCATGGTGATGGCGGTACCCGAGTACCTGGGCTGGCGCCATCCCGACTACCTGGCGGCGCGCGATGCCCGTGCGGCGGGCCGCGAAGACCCGCGCATCGGCTGGTTCGGCTGGGAGGATGACGGCAGCGTGGCGCTGACCTGGAGCCATCCCGGACCTGACCTCGCCAACTCGGCGTACGTGGACGCCTACCTGAAGCACGTGGCGTTCTGGATGGACAAGGGCATCTCCGGCTGGGACGTCGAGGCGCCGAGCACCTGGCGCAACCTGAACGTGGGCGCGCTGCGCGCGATCACCGGCGCTGTCAGGGAGCGCGGCGGCTTCGTGACCAGCGAGAACCGGACGCTGGAGCACGACATGATCCGCCAGGGCCGGTTCAACGCCGGGACCGGTGTCCGCCGCACGCAGCTCTACAATGAGCTGGCGGCGATGCTCGCAGGCGACGCGGATTATATCCGCCGCGGCATGGCGCGGCGGCGGCAGCTGATCGAGGCCGGCATGTTCCCGTTCCAGCAGTTCGGCGACGAGATGTACGAGCAGTACAGCGGCAAGAACCTGCCCTGGAAGCTGCAGATGTTCCGCCTGCAGGTGGCCTTCAACGCCGCACTGCCCGACCAGGTGTGGGCGTTCGCCAACGCCATCGCCTTTCCCACCGAGCCGCTGCAGCCCCTGCCTTCACTGAACTGCGTCTGCTGGGGCCAGCTCGACCTGCCGGAGATCGAACGCCAGCAAGCCGATCCGCACTCTCCGTTCGGCTTCTTCAAGCGCATGATGGCGCTGCGGGGTCGCGAGAAGGCGCTGGCGATCGGCCACATGCGAGAGTTGCCCACCGACCGCCGGGGGCCGGTGTTCGCGGCGCTGCGCACCAGTGAGGACGGCACCGAGCGGGCGGTGACCGTGTTCAACTTCAGCGCCCAGCCGTGCCGGGTGGACGTCACCCTGGGCGAGGGGATCGTCGCGCTGCGCAACTACGTCAGCGATGAGGTCGTCCGGCCCAAAGATGGGATCCTGACCGCGAACCTCGGCCGGTTCGGATTCAAGCTGTTCCGGGTGATCGAGTGATGCAGGTCAGCCCTTGACGGCGCCCATGGTCATGCCGGCGATGAAGTAGCGCTGGAAGAACAGGAACACCAGCAGGGTCGGCAGGCTGGCCAGCAGCGACAGGGCGCCCTGCACGCCCCAGGCCACGGTGTACTGGCCGCGCAGCGACACGATGCCGAGCATGATGGTGCGCTTGCTGTCGCTCTGGGTGAAGATCAGCGGCCACAGGAAGTCGTTCCAGATCCAGGTGAACTGCAGGGTGCCGAGCACCGCCAGGGCGGGCAGGCTGACCGGCAGCGCCACCGCGGTCAGCACGCGCCACTCGCTGGCGCCTTCCACGATGGCCGCTTCGCGCAGCGCGGCCGGCACGGTGGCGAAGAAGTTGCGCATCAGCAGGGTGCAGATCGGGATGCCCATCGCGACGTGCACGATGATCATCGGCCACAGCGTGTCGAGCAGGCCGAGCCGGTTGAACAGCCGGAACAGCGGAATCAGGATGATCTGCGGCGGAAAGAACATCCCCGATACCATCACCAGGAACAGGATCTCGCTGCCCCGGAACGGCAGCTTCGAGAACACGTAGCCGGCCAGGATGCCGAGCGCAATCGAGCCCGCGGTAGCCGGCGCGGTGACCAGGAACGTGTTGACGAAGTAGAACTTGACCGACGGATGGGCGAGCGCCACCGCGAAGTTGGACAGGTCGAGCGTGCGCGGAATCGCCCACAGGGTGCCGAAGGCGATGTCGCGCGTACTCTTCAGGGCGCTCAGGATCACCCCCGCCGTGGGGGCGAGGAACAGCACGGCCAGCAGCGTCAGGCACACCAGCAGCACGCCGGTCCAGCCCGACAGCCGCCGGCGGCGCGGCGGAGCGGCGACCGCGACGTCAGTCATACAGCTCGTCCAGTTTCTTGAGCTGGCGGAAGTAGACGGCGATCACGCTCAGCGTCATCAGGAACAGGATCACCGAGATCGAGCTGCCGTAGCCGATCCGGTACTTCTTGAACGACTCGCTGTA
Source organism: Spirochaetaceae bacterium (assembly GCA_028821475.1). GTDB lineage: Bacteria > Spirochaetota > Spirochaetia > SZUA-6 > Bin103 > Bin103. Next base: position 23,679 of record JAPPGB010000078.1, on the reverse strand, counting down.
CATGTACATCGCGAGCGTGTCGGATGAGTGGAACGGCCCGCCGCCGGTCATGATGAACAGGATGTCGAACGCCTTCAGCGAGTTGATCACGCTCAGCGCCACCGCCACCACGGTGGCCGGACGCAGCAGGGCCAGCACCACGTGGCGGATGCGCTGGCCGCGCGATGCGCCTTCGATCTCGGCCGCCTCCAGCAGGTAGGTGGGAATCGAGGTGAGGCCGGCCAGGAAGATCACCATCGCCAGACCCATCTGCTGCCACGACCAGGCCACGATCACCGAGTACAGGGCGGTCTCCGGCTCGGCCAGCCACGCGAAGCTCGGCGGCGTGCCGGTCACCGCCGTGATGGCGGCGTTGAGCAGGCCCCAGTCGGGCTGGTAGATCCAGATCCAAATCTGTCCCACCACCACCGCCGCCAGGCAGATCGGCAGGTAGAACACCGACTTGAACGCCTTGGCGCCCGGCACCTGGGTGTCGAGCATCAGCGCCAGGATCAGGCCGCCGCCGGTGGGCAGCACGATCGCCAGCGCGGTCCAGATCAACGTGTTCACCGTGGCATTGGTGAACAGGCGGTCGGTCACCACGCCGGCGAAATTGTCCAGCCCCACGAACCGGTAGTCGCGGCTGAAGCCGTTCCAGTTCGTGAAGCTGTAGTAGAAGGTATCGAGCAGCGGCCAGATGACGAACACGCCGAATACCGCCACCGGCAGGAACAGCAGCGCGATCCGCCAGAACAGTTCTTTCTGCTTCATCGTGCGGCCGCCCGGAGAGCGCGCCGCGCGGTGAGCGCACGGCGTGGTGCTCTCCGCCGAGTGAGCCTACTGGCTGTCGAACACCCCCCGGGCACCCTCTTCGGTGTCGGCGAGGTGCTGCATGTAGTCGCCCGGGCTGTCCATGAAGCGCGAGAACATGTCCAGGCCGAACTCGGCCGCCGGCGGCGTGGTCGCCAGGTCGTAGTTGAAGGCAAACGTATCGGCGTTGCCGACCGCCTCCAGCGCCCGCTGCATCACCGGCGTGTAGGTGCTGACGTCCACGTTGACGTTGGCCGACAGCGCGCCCTGAATCTGCGCCCACTTGGCCTGCACCTCGGCGTCGCTGGCCAGGAACGAAACCAGCGCTTCGGCATTGGCCCGGTTCGGCGCGTTGGCCGAGATCAACCAGCCGTCGACCGGCCCCACCACGGCGTTCGGGACGCCGGCATCGATCGCCGGGAACTCGAAGAAGTCGTAGTCGTCGCCGGCCATCATGCCCTGACCGTTCCAGTAGCCGGTGATCCAGGTGCCCATCAGCGTCATCGCCGCGTCACCGCGCGCCACCTTGTCGGAGGCGTCGGTCCAGTCGTCGGCGTTGGCGTTGGGCGCGAAGTAGCCCGCGTCCACCAGTTCCTTCCACAGCTCCATCGCGCGCTGCACCTCGGGGTCGGTGTAGGAGGCGTCGCCCGCCATCAGGGCGGCGCGGTAGTCCGGTCCGGCGGTGCGCAGCAGCAGGTAGTCGAACCAGAACTGGCCCGGCCAACGCGCCTTGGTGCCGAGCGCGATCGGCGTGATGCCCTGCGACTTGAGGTTCTCGCACAGCGCCAGGAACCCGTCCCAGTCGGTCGGGAACTCGGTGACCCCGGCTTCCGCCATCAGCTTGGCGTTGTAGAACATGCCCGCGTAGTGATAGCCGAACGGCACCAGGTGACGGCTGCCGTCGTACATGGTGGCTCCGTCCGCCACCGACTTGGCTATTACCGCGTCCAGGCCATTGGCCGCCCACATGTCGTCGATTGCCGCGATGTTGCCGCCGTCGACCACGAACTGCGTGCGCGCTCCCGCCCAGTAGCTGAACACGTCCGGCAGGTTGCCGCCCGCGGCGCGTACCAGGATGCCGTCCTTGAAGTCCTCGTGCCCGATCGGACTGTCGACCACGGTGACCCCGGACTGCTCCTTGAAGCTGCCGAAGATCTCCTCCAGGCCGGCGCGCCCGAGGTCGCCGCCGAAGTAGTGGGTAATGGTGACCTCCTGCGAATCCATTCCCGCCTCTCCGGCCGGACTGGCCCAGGCCAGGCTCGCGACCAGCCCCAGCGCGAGGATGAGCCCTCCCGCCCTGATCGCTGTCGTAACCCGCGTGCCGCGGGTGCTGCCGGCACGCCGTGCAGCATTCGCCCCAGAGTAAAAGTTGAAAGAGTGATACATGAAGTACCTCCGTTCCGCTGTTATGGTACCGAAGCGGTGTCGCTGTCAATGATACCGGCGAATCGCAATCGGGACAGGCGGTGCGCTATACTACCGGAGCGGTGCGCCGGCACCCACCGCGCCGCAGCGGATGGCGCTCGCCGGTGCCGCGGAGGCGAGGCTCAGTTGGACACTATCAGGGTAGGATTCATCGGCGTGGGAAGGATATCGGATCTGCATGCCATCGCGTACCTGGACAATCCGCACGCCACCATCGTGGCGCTGTGCGACCGGGAACCGGCGCGTGCGGAGGAGCGCCGGCGCACCTGGGGGGTGGCCGACGCGGTGGTCACCGACGACTACCGCGAGCTGTTGGCATCGGACCGTGTCGACCTGGTGGAGATTCTGCTGCCGCACCACCTGCACGTGGAGGCCGCACTGGCCGCATTCGCCGCCGGCAAGGCAGTCTCGCTGCAGAAACCGATGGCCACCACCCTCGCCGGCGCCGACCGGCTGGTCGCGGCCGCCGACGCTGCCGGCGTACCGTTCCGGGTGTTCGAGAACTTCATCTTCTATCCGCCGGTCGTGCGCGCCAAGGAACTGGTGGATGCCGGCGCCATCGGTACCCCCCTTGCGATCCGCATCAAGAGCAACCCCGGCAGCCGGAAGTTCGCGTGGAACGTTCCCGCCGGCGCGCAGGCGTGGCGCCAGGATCGCGCACAGGCCGGCGGCGGTCCGCTGGTGTTCGACGACGGCCACCACAAGTTCGCGCTTGCCCGGCACTTCATGGGGCCCCCCGAGGAGGTGCACGCCTGGATCGGCTCGACAGTCGGCGAGGGCGGCTACCTGTTCGACGCCCCGGCCATGGTCTCGTTTCGCTTTGCCGGCGAGCGGGTGGGCAACCTGGAGGTGGTCTACTCACCCGGCCTGGAGATAAACACCGCCCACTACGCCCAGGACGATCGCGTGGAGATCACCGGCACCGAGGGCGTGATCCTGATCAACCGCGGCCACGGCCAGTTGGGCGACGTGGTGCCGCTGCAGCACTACCGCGACGGGCGGTGGACCGACCACCGTGACCTGGAAATCGGCTGGGAGCGCAGCTTCGTGCATGCCACGCGGCACGCGGTCGAAGCGCTGCGCGCGGGCTCGCAGCCGCTGCTGTCCGGACGCGACGCCCGCGAAGTCCTGCGCTTCGCGCTCGCCGCCGAGGCGTCCGCGCGCCGCGGCCGATCGGTGACGGTCAGCGAACACGACGAGGCGGACGCGTAGCGTACCACGGCGCCGCGCGGCGTCCGCGCGCCGGTGGCGCCGCAACAGAGGCCTCGGAAGGTGGCGGCTCAGCCGCTGACCGCGAAAGAACTGGCGGTGTACACCAGGGTCTGGCCCGGCTGCAGGGGCACCACGTCGGTGCCGGGACTGAGGAACTTCACCTGCCGGGTCAGCTCCTCAATGTCGGCCGGCTGGCCGAGCGCCTCGCTGTAGTGACAAGGAATGACCACGTCGGCACGCACCAAGCTGGCCGCGCGCGCGCCTTCGCGTACGCCCATGGTGAACTTGCCGCCCACCGGCAGGATCGCCACCTGCGGGCCGTACATCTGGCTGATCAACTGCATGTCGCTGAACAGGCAGGTGTCGCCGGCGTCGTACACGGTGATGCCGTTGTCGTACGCCATCACGTAGCCGGCTACCGCGCCGCCGGTGTGGTACAGCACCCCGTCCGGCAGCGGGCGCGGCAGCACGTGGTCGGACAGCGAGTGGGAGTGGTGCGCTTGGGTCATGGTGATCTCCACGTCCTCGATGGACGTCGAGCCGCCGGGGTTGAGATGGTGCACGTTGTCCGCCGCCACGCCCACCTGCATCGCCACCTCGCACAGTTCGTAGTGCCCGACGAACGCGGCTCCGGTCTGCCGGCAGATCTCGTAGCAGTCGCCGATGTGGTCCGCGTGGCCGTGGGTGGCGAGCACGATGTCCGCCTTGTCCACCTCGGCGGCCGCCATGGTGGCCGTGGGGTTGCCGTCGAGCCACGGGTCGAAGTAGCTGACCGTGCCGCGCTCCGATTCGAACCGGAACGACGCGTGTCCGAGAAAGGTGATGGAAAGCTGAGCCATGAAGTGTTCCTCCTTGCCTGGTTGGTTGGATGGGGTCAGCGGCGCTGAAACAGTTGCAGCAGCACGCCGCCGGGGCCGCGGAAGAACGCCAGCCGCAACTCTCCGGGGGCGTCGAACGGCTCCGTTTCCAGCGTGACCCCCCGCTCGCGCAGGGCGGCCGCGGCGGCATCCACGTCGGCGACCCAAAACGACAGGTGATGGAACCCCGGCGCGACACCCATCGCCTTCCGCGGCATCAGTTCCAGCGTAGCCGGTCCGGCGTGCAGCATCACGTAGTCTTCGTCGTCGGCACCGGTGCCGCTCGGAATGCGCGCGGCTACCGTCAGGCCGAGTACCTCGGTGTAGAACCGTTCCGCTTCCGCCACGCTCTCGACCACCACCGCCGCCTTGTGCAAGTCGCCGATCATGGCCGCCAGTGTAACCGATCCCGGATGCGGGCGGCGAGCCCGCGGCGGCCGGCGTGTGCCGGCGCGGCCGGTTTTGCGTAACCAGAGGTGGGCGGAGGCGGCCTGCGCCGCTATAGTCGCCCTGCGATGCGACCATGTCAGGTAACCGTCACACGGCACCCGGGTACCCCGTCGACCGACGGCGCCCACACGAGCGGCCGTGGCCGCGGCCTCACGCCGCCGCCGCGCGGGTGGATCGGGATGGCGAGCAAGCGCTCGCTCGGATTATTCTGGCCGCTCGGCCGCCGCCGGTGCGCGCTTGGCCCGCGATGCAACGCCTGGACGTCGCCGGCCACTGGACCGCGCTGCCTGCGGCCGACAATCGGGAAGCGTCGCGATGCATGAGCTGCGGGTGGGCGCGGTGGGCTGCGGCGCACGTGGACGGCGGGTAATGCAGGGCCTGCAGGCCACCGGCCGCGCCCGCGTTACCGCGCTGTACGACACCGTTCGCGATGCGGCCGACCGGGCGCGCGCCGAGCTGGCGCCCGGCGCGCTGGTGGTCGACGGGTGTCACGACTTGGTGCAACGCGACGACGTGGACCTCGTGGTAATCGCTGCGCCCGACCATGCCCACCGCGAGCCGGCGGTTGCCGCGTTCGAGAACGGCAAGCACGTGTTCTGCGAGAAGCCGATGGCTACTACCGTAGCGGACTGCCAGGCGATCTGGGACGCGGCGAGCGCCGCCGACCGGCACCTGTTCGTCGGCTTCGTGTTGCGCCACGCGCCGTTCTACCGCGGCATCAAGGCGCGCATCGACCGCGGCGACCTGGGACGGCTGGTGAGCATCGAGGCAAACGAGAACCTGAGCGCCACCCAGGGCGCGTTCTTCCACCGCGACTGGCGCCGCTTCCGCAAGTTCACCGGCAGCTACCTGCTGGAGAAGTGCTGCCACGACCTCGACATTCTCACCTGGTTTGCCGGCGCGCTGCCGCGCCGCGTGGCGTCGTTCGGCGGGCGGACGGTGTTCACTCCGCGTCCGTCCGCACCGCTCTACTGCCGCGACTGCGACCTGGACTGCGCCCATCGCCTGCGCCTGGAGGATCCGCCGCCGAAGCCCGCCGCGCGCGCGGAGATCGAGATGAACCACGGCCGCCGGCTCGACCTGTGCTGCTTCAACTCGGACAAGGACATCGTCGACCACCAGGTGGCGATCATCGAGTATGACAACGGCGTGCGCGCCACCTTCCACTCCAACCAGAACGGCGGCATGCCGAGCCGGCGCATGTACGTCGCCGGCGAGGCCGGCTGCATCGAGGGCGACCTGTATTGGGGCCACTTCCAGTATGCGCCGGTGGCTTGGTCGCCGCACTTCGAAGGCAGCGCCTGGGAACGGTCCGAGGTGGGCGGCGCCGGCCAGCACGGCGGCGGCGACGCACGCCAACTGGCGGCCTGCGTGGCGACGCTGCTGGACGCCGCGCCGCCGCCGGCGGGCGGACGCGCCGGCCTGGTGGCCAGCGTCACGGCGCTGGCCATCGACGAGGCGCGGCTGCACGGCAGCGTGGTCGACCTGAGCGAACGCTGGCACAGTCTGGGGCTGGCGGCAGCATGAGCGGTGCCGCGCGCCCCGCGCAACGGCCGAGGCCACCCAACGTGCTGGTGTTCGTCACCGATCAGCAGCGCGCCGACTGGCTCGGTTGCGCCGGTGACCCCGTGCTGGACACGCCGCACATCGACCGCATCGCCGCCTCCGGGGTGCGTTTCTCGCGCGCCTACTGCGCCAATCCGGTGTGCATGCCGTCGCGCGCCACGCTGGTTACCGGTCTGCTGCCGAGCGACCACGGGGTGCGCGCGAACGGCATCAACCTGTCACCGCAGGCCGTGGTGCTGCCGGAGATTCTGCGCCGCGCCGGTTACCGTACCGCGCTGGTGGGCAAGCCGCACTTTTCCTGCTGGTGGGCGACGCCCGAGCGCACGCCCAACATCGACCGCTACGATCCGGCCGCCCTGCCGGAGTCGCGCCACCTCTGGGACCGGCGCGTCGTAACCCGTCTGCCGGCCCCCTACTTCGGCTTCGAGGAGGCAGCGTTCGTCGGCGGCCACAGCGCCAGCGTGTTCGGCGAGTACCTGCACTGGCTCGAAGACCACCATCCGCGCGCCGCGGCCGACATCGCCGCGCGCGCGAGCGTGCGTTCGAGCCTGCACCGCGAGAGCTATTTTTCGCCGATTCCCGAGGAGCTGTATTACACCGAGTGGATCACCGAGCGCGCGGTGCAGGCGATCGACCGGTGCAGCGGTGCAGCACCGTTCTTCCTGTGGTGTTCCTACCCCGACCCGCACCAACCGTTCGGGCCGCCCGCACCGTGGCATTCCCGCTATCACGCGCGCGACATGCCGCGCCCGGAGGCGTGGGACGACGACCGCTCGCTGATGCCTCCCCACCATCAGCTCGACTACTACGCGCACCGGGCGCGGGTAGCCGGCGGACCGTTGCCGGCCGACGACCGCTCGCTGGCGCAGATTGCGGAGATGCGCGCCCTGGCCTACGGGATGTTGGGGCTGGTCGACCAGGGGGTGGGGCGGATCCTCGATCACCTGCAGCGCAAGGGCCGGCTCGACAACACCATCGTGGTGTTCCTGTCCGACCACGGTGAACTGATGGGCGATCACGGAATCCTGTTCAAGGGCCCGTACCACTACCAGGGCGTGCTGCGCGTGCCCCTGTTGGTGAGTTGGCCGGACGGCGGGGTGCGCGCCGGCCACACCGCCGACGGCCTGGTCAGCCTGCTCGACCTGGTGCCGACGCTGTTGGAGTTCACCGGCGTGCCCTACCCGGAGGAGCCGTTCGCCGACTGGCGCGGTCCCGAGGCGGCGCAGACCGCCGGCGAGCGCAGCATGTATGACGGCGTGCCGCGGCTGCCGGGCAAGTCCCTGGTGCCGCTGCTGACCGGCGGGGCCGGCGCGGTACAGGACGCGGTGCTGATCGAGAACGACGAAGACTACCGCGGCGTGTCGCTGCGCACCCTGGTGACCGACCGCGCCATCTACACGCGGTATCGCGGCAACCGGCATGGGGAGTTGTTTGATCTGGCCGTGGATCCCGTGCAACGGTACAACCGCTGGGCCGACCCGGGCGCCGCCGTGCTGCGCGGCGAGATGGAGGGCCGGTTGCTGGACAAGATCGTCGACACCCGGGCGCGCCATGTGCGCCAGGTCGCGGTCGCATGAACGATCACGGAGGTTGAGCGATGGGAGTGGCCGGAACAGGAATTGACGGACGGGTCGCCCTGGTAACCGGGGCCGGCCACGGCATAGGGCGCGGGATCGCTTACGCCCTGGCGCGCGAAGGGGCGCGCGTGGTGGTGAACTGGTCGCGCGACGAGGCGGCCGCCGCGCACACGGTGGGACGCATTGCCGAAGCGGGCGGGCAGGCAGTCGCGGTCAAGGCGGACGTCGGCGAAATCGACGAGTGCAAGGAACTGGTGCGCCGATCCGTGCAGGCGTTCGGACCGGTGGAGATTCTGGTCAGCAACGCCGGCATCGGGCAGCCGCACCACATCGTGGACACGCCGGACGAGGAGTGGGAGCGGGTGATCAACGTCAACCTGCGCGCTACGTTCGCGCTCGCGCGGGCCGTCATGCCGTCGATGATCGAACGTCAATACGGGCGCGTGGTCACCATCTCCTCCAACATCGGCTTCTTCGGCAAGGGAGGCGCTTCGTTCGCCACCTACGGCGCTTCCAAGGCGGGCCTGATCGCCCTCACCAAGGGCATCGCTCATGAAGGCGCCCCCTACATTACCGCCAACGCCATCGTGCCGGGCGGCACCAACCGGCAGACCGCCGACGAGCGCGGAGAGAAGTGGCCGCCGCCGCCCGCCCACGACGACAAGTTCTTTCTCGGCTGGCGGGTGCCGCTCAATCGCGTCGGCACCCCGGAGGACATCGCCGCCGCGGTGCTGTACTTCGTGTCCGACGCCGGCTGCTACGTCACCGGCCAGTCCCTGCACGTCAGCGGCGGTTCCTACATGCCGTAACGGCGCCGGCGCCCCGCGTCAGCTTGGCGTCTCCGGCGTCCGCGGTGCGGCGGCGGTGGGTGGATGGGACGGGCAGGAGTCGGCCCGAGCGTCAGCCGTCCCGCGTCCTCTCGCGCGCCCGCTGCAGCAGCCGGATCAGCGCACCGCGCGCCTGGCCGGCATCGGCCAGCGGCTGCGGAAACCCTATCCGCGCCAGGCGCGGGCCGCCGGGAGTGTCGGCGCGCAGCGTCACGCCGTAGCGGTCGACGCCCACCACGACGGCGGCACCGGCGTCCGGAAGTTGCGCGAGCGCGGTAACGTATTGCAGGTTGGCGTCGGCGTGGTCCTCGTTCATGTGACCGATGATGGCAGCCGCGTCCTCCGCAAGGGGGTCCACCGCCGCCGCGCGGTAGGCGCCGGCGGTAACCCAGCTCATGTGCCCGAAGCCGCCCACGAAGCGGCACTTCTCCACGTCGAGCCGCCAGAAACTGAAATCCGAGAAGTCGACATAGCCGGCGGCGTAGGGATGGCGGGCCAGGTAGGTTCCGCGCGGGGCGGACTGATCGTCCGCGCGCCACAACCTGCCGAGCAGGGTCAGCCGGGCACTGCCGAGCGGGTCGCCGTCGCGCGGCGCCGCGGCAGCAACCAGCATGCTCACCCGATCGTCGCCGCGAGCGTTGATGGTGTGCTCGGCCAGCTCCGAAATCAGCAGCAGCGGCGCACCGGCGTCATCGACGGCGTAGGAAACCACGCTGCCGTATGGGTAGCCGTCCGCGGTCAGGGTGCAAAGGGTGGCCTGCCGCTGGCCGGCCGTCAGCGTGCGCGCCAACTCGGCATCGCTGGGGAACGAGGTCGGGTCGCCGGCAATCGCCGGTCCGCGGCGGCCGCCGCCATGTTCACGGGGACGGGTCATGCTCGCGGGCAGGGTAGTGGTCCGCCCGGCCCGTGTCGAGAGGAACGATTCGCCAGTCGCCCGAACCCGGGCAATGCTCTGCCCGGGCGGCATGGCGATGGAGGTGGCGGGAATCGAACCCGCGTCCTGAAAGGTGCGCGTACGGCGTCTACAGGTTTAGCCGGCTGTTGCAATACTTCGCGCCGCCTTTGTGATCCGGCTCACGGGCGGCGGTGCAGCCCGCTGTGTGTCTTTCCCGCCACCCCCGCGGGCCGGCGTGGCGGTAAGTCCTGAATTGCGTCGGGGATGCTCGTCGCTCAGGACCGCACTTCAAGTCCCCGTGGCTACGATATTAGGCAGCCAGTGCTAGATCTGTATCGGCAGATCAAATTGTCCAGGTTAAGGAGGCTGGACTCCACCTGCAACCGTAAACGTCATGCCTCCCAGTCGAGGCCTAGTCACCCCCAATTGTATGGGTCACCCCCAAATAAACAGGGTCACCCAGGGTCACAAGCTCCGCTGCCCGCTGCGCACCTGGCGGTCCAGGTCGCGCTCCAGGTCGCGGCGCTTGATGTCTTCGCGCTTGTCGAAGGTCTTCTTGCCCCGGCACACGCCGAGTTCGACCTTGACCAGCCCACTCTTAACGTAGAAGCGCAGGGGGACCAGCGTCAACCCGCGCTCGGTGACCCGCCGGCGCAGGCGGCGGATCTCGTCGCGGTGGGCGAGCAGCTTGCGGGTCCGGGTGGGGTCGTGGTTGAACTGGTTGCCGAACGCGTACGGGGTAATGTGCAGCCCCACCAGCAGCAGTTCGCCGTCGGCGATGCGCGCGTACGAATCGGTAAAGGAGAACTGCGCCGCCTTGAGCGACTTCACCTCGGTGCCGCGCAGTGCGATGCCGCACTCCAGGCGGTCGTCGACGTGGTAGAAGTGGCGCGCGCGGCGGTTGGTGGCGAGCGTCTTGACCGCTTCGTCGCCGGTGCCGGATCGGCGGCTCACGACCGTACCAGCGCCAATCGAAAGCCGAGTACCGGCGTGCACCACTCGGCCGGCTGCGAACCACGGGTATACACGGTGACCACACGTGGATCGGAGGTAAACGCCCCGCCGCGCACCGCACGCCGGCTGCCGACCTCCGGCAGCGCGTGCGTGCGCCGGGCCGCTGCGCCATGCGCGACGAACAGGTAACGTGTCGGCGAGTACCAGTCCGCCGTCCACTCCCACACGCTGCCTAGCATGTCCTGCAGACCGTAACCGTTGGGCGGCGAATACCCGGCCGGCAGCAGTCCTGCACCGGGGGCGGCGACATGGCCCTCGGCACGGTCGCCGCCCGGATAGAGCCGACCGGGCAGGCCGCCGCGCGCGGCGTACTCCCACTGCACTTCGGACGGCAGCCGCACCTGCCAACTCCCGCCGTTCGGCGCGGCGCCGAGTTGTTCGCCCACCCATGCCGCAAACGCCTCGGCCGCGGGCGCCGACACGTACACCACCGGCTCCCGTTCCCGGCCCGCCGGCGGCGCCCCGTTCTCCCAGTCCGCCAGGTAGTCCTGTGCGACTACTCCGCGCGCCATCAGTGCGGCCCGATTCCCCGGTGACCACTCCGGGCGCTCGGCCACGAAGCGGGCGTATGCGGCCTTCGTCACTTCCCGTTGCTGCAGGTAGAACGATGCCACCGCAAGCCGGTGCGGCCAGGTCTCGAACGGCAGCACCGGTTCCTGCGCGCCCGTCAGCGGCCGCGCGTCGCCCATGACGAACGTGCCCGCGGGAATGCGGTGGAACACCATGCCGGCGGCGGTCACGGTGTCCTCGGGATACTCGGTTGGCCCGGACGCCGCGGGTTGCTCGGCAGCGAGGCGCCGGCCCTGCTCGGCCGCCGCGCCGTACCAGTCGGAAGCGAGCAGTTCGGTCCGCGGTTCCCGCGGGAGCAGGGCGGCGAACCACAGCGGCAGGCTCGGACTGTCGGCGGCGAGCCGCGCCAGGTCTCGCAGCAGCCGCTGCACTCCCGCGGCCGACGGCGGCGAGCCGCCCGCGAGCCGGGTATGGGCGGCGAGCAGGGCGGCGAGCCCGGCTTCGTCCTCGATCAGAAGCATCGCGTTGCGCAACAGGCGCTCGCCCAATTCCGTCGACGGTTGTCCGGCAAGCGCGAGATCGCCGGCGGCATCGGTGACGATGCGGGCGACGGTCGGATTGCGGGCAAGATCGAGCAGCGCATGGCGCAGCAATCCTTCCGCGTCGGCGGGCGCCAACTCGACGTGGCGTGCGTCTCGACGCGGCAGCGGCCAACTCAGCAGGATGCGGCCGCCCACCTCCAGCGACAACTCCTGAGGATGGAAGTAATCCTTGGCCACGGTCACGGACCGCGTACCCGCGGCGACGCGCACCGCCAGCGGCGTGACGCCGGCAAAACGTCCATCCACCGACACCGTGGCCGCGGCCGGTGACGAGGTAAACTCGATCACCGAGCCGGACCAGCGCAGGCCGGGCAATACCAGGGTGGCGAACAGCAGGGCCGCGGCCGCACACCCGTACAGCACGGTGAGATAGGTGCCCGGTGCGATGCCGGCCACCGGCCGCAGCCGGACCCGGTGGTCCGCCGCATTGGGGAGCGTCCTGTTGCGTGCGCGCCGCGCGTGCATGGTTCGCCAAGTATAGGTATGCGCCCAACGCCGCGCATAGCTCGATGAGCGCCCATTGCCCAGACAACGGCGGTTCCACTACCTTACCGGAGCGTGAGCAAGACGCCGTCGCCGCCCCGGTCCGCAGACTTCTCCAACGCGTGGCAGCGCTGGCAGCACGGAGTGGTGGCGGTTACCGAACGGTACCTGTCCTGGCGCCGCCTGCGCCGCGTGCGCCGCAAGATCCGCATGCAGGGCAAGCACCCGCTGCTCGATTGGGCGGAGGCGATCGGGTCGGCGATTCTGATCGTGCTGGTGATCAACCAGTTCCTGCTGCAGGCGTACCGCATTCCGTCCGAATCGATGGTGCCGACCCTGCTGGTGGGCGACCGCATCTTCGTGAACAAGCTGATCTACGGGCCCGAGCTGATACCGGGATCGGTCAAGCTGCCGAGCCCGCGGCAGCCGCGCCGCGGCGAGGTGATAATCTTCGAGAACCCCACCTACGCACCGGTCGGGCCGGTGCTCGAACTGGTGCAGCGTGTCATCTACATGGCCACCCTGTCGCTGGTCAACATCGATACCGACGAGCAAGGCCGGCCGCGCGCTCACTTTCTCATCAAGAGAGCCGTCGGCATGCCGGGCGACCGGGTACGCGTGCGCGACGGCGACGTGGAGATCATGGTCGGCGGCGCGGGGCCGTGGCGCCCGGAGCGGGAGCTGATGCAGGCACTGGGATTGCCCTACAGCGTGCGGCGGTTGTTCCCGCAGGACAGCTATTCTGATCTGCGGCTCGCCTCGATGGCGCGGGTGCGGGCTGCCGCGGGCATGCCGGTGTCGGCCGCGGAGGCGTTGGCCGCCGAGCGCATCCGCGACCTCGGCCGGGTCGACTACAGTTTCTCCAACACCTGGATCGCCCGCGCCCGCTACCAGTTGGATCCACACAGTCACGCGCTCGCGCGCGACTGGCGGCGCCTCGAGCATGGCTGGCAGGTGCCTCCGGCCGCGTTCATGCCGATGGGTGACAATCGCGACGACTCCCGCGACAGCCGAGACTTCGGCCCCGTAAAGCTGGACAAGGTGTTAGGGAGGGCCCTGTTCCACTATTGGCCGCCGTCGCGCTGGGCGGCGGTGCGCTGACCGGCGTGCGATGACCGCGGCCCCGCGGCGCGCCGCGGTCGCGTACTATGTCCACGTGCCGTTCTGCGCGGCGCTTTGCCCCTATTGCGACTATCCGGTCACCGTCGGCAGCCTGGACCGGGCGCCTGAGTTGGTGACTGCCGTATTGAGCGAAGTGGAAACCCTGCGCGATGCGCTGGCAGATCGCCCTGTTGCGGCGCTGTACGTAGGCGGCGGCACGCCCAGCTTCCTGCCGCCGGCGGAACTGCGCCGGCTGCTGACCGGGCTGGCCGATGCGCTGCTCACTCCGGCGCCAGACGAAGGCGGCAGTCGGCAGTGCGAGTGTACGCTGGAGGCGAACCCCGAGGACGTGACACCCGACCTGCTGGAGACCTGCGCGAGCGCCGGCATCGATCGTCTGTCGATCGGCGTGCAGTCGTTTGCCGAGCCGTCGTTGCGCCGGCTCGGGCGGCCCTGCACCGGTTCCGAACTGCACGCCGCCATGGAGCTGGTCTCTCGCGCCTGGCGCGGCAGGCTGAATCTGGATCTGCTCGCCGGCGTGCCCGGCCAGCAGGTGGCCGACGTGCAGGCGGACGTGGACCGCGTGGCGGACCTGGGTGTGGACCACGTCACGCTGCTGCAGTTGGCGGATCCGCCGGCGGGGGGGCTGCAACCGAGCGCCGCCGCCGACGCGCTGTGGCTGGCCGCCGGCGAGCGGCTGCGCCGGCGCGGGTATGCCGACTACGAGGTATGCCACTTCGCACGAGCAGGCGACCGATCGCGCTACCTGTGCCACGCCCTGCAGTCGCGGCCGGTGGCGGCAGCCGGACCGGGATCGGTCGGCACGCTGCCGGCGGCGGCCGCGGCCCGGTATGGCGGCGCGGTGCCCACCGAATCGGGTGCGGTGCGCTGCACCCACACGGCGGCGCTCGACTCCTACCTGGCCGGTCAAGGCATTGGATGGGGGTGCAACACGGAACCGGTATCGGCACGCGACCTGCTGGTGGAACACCTCCTGCAGGGGTTGCGGCTCACCGACGGCATCGCCGCCGAGTCGGAATGGTACCGGCCGTCGCCGGCGGCGTTGCTCGGCGAACTGTGGGAACGGTGGCGCAGGCGCGGACTGGCGCACCGCCCGCATCCCCCGCACGCGCGGCTGGCGCTGACCGCGCGCGGGCGCCTGCAACTCGATGCCCTGATGGCGACGGCGAGCGACTGGTTGGAGCAGGCCGGTCGCGGGCGCGAACGGCTGGTCGCGCGGTGGCCGGACGGCGCCGGGCTACCGGGGTCGGGCCGCGAAGCGTTGCTCGCGGCGCCGCAGCGGCAGTAGCGCGATCGTGCCGAGCACCACGAATCCGGTCGCGATCCACGCCACCAGTTCGGCTCCCGCGCGGCTGGCAAGCTGAATGCCGACCGTGGCGCCGAGCATCATGCGCATGCCGGTGGCAAAGGTGTGTGCCGACATGTACGCAGCCGTGTTCTCGCGGTCGGCAAAGCGAGTTACCCACAAGCTCCACGCCAGCATCCCGCCGGCGTTGAACGCCCCCATCAGCGCCGCGCCGACGATGGCTGCCGGCACGCTGTGCAACTGAAAGAACAGCACGATGCTGAGCACCGAGCACGTGTTCAGGCCGACCCGGACCGTGATGAAATTGAAACGGTCGAACAGGTTTGCCCAGATCGGCGTGAACACCAGGCGCATGATGTCCGGGACGGTGCCGGCGATGAGCGCGACCTGGGCCGCCGGCAGGTCGAATCCGTAGCGCGGCTCGGTCAGAAACAGGATGCGCAGAGGCGCAACCAGCAGGCTGCCGAGGCCGAAAAGAAACCACGCCCCGACGGTCAGGCCGAACGTGCGGTCGCGCCACAGCAGCGCCAGCGCCGCCAGCGGAGACACCGCCTGCGCGGCGCTGGCGGCGCGCCGCGGCCGCCGCGACGGCACGAACAGCAGTGCGCCCGCCGCGATCAGGTTGGCGATGCCGTAGGCGGCGATCACGATACGATAGCGGTCGCCGGAACTCTCCAGAATCGCGCCGCCGACGACGTGGAACAGTGCTGAGCCGAGCATCGCCAGCACCAGCTCGACGGCTACCAGTCTGCCGCGCAGCCGCGCCGGGTAATTCTCCTTGATGATCGCGGTGTACAAGGGCAGCGTAACCGCACCGGTGGCGGATGCCGGTATCAGCCACAGGACGTGCCAGGTCAGGGAGCCGGCCGCGGCCGCGGCAAAGAACCCGACCGCGGCAAGTGCCATCGCGCCGGCCACCACCAGGTTGCGCCGCAGAGGAAGGCGCGCCAGGTAGGCCACCGCCAGCAGAGCCGCAATCAGGCCGAATGCCTGCGGCAGCGACACCAGCGTCTTGACGGCGTCGCCGGCATCGAAGTGGCGCACCGCTATCAGCAGGAAGAAGGTCTTCGGACCTGATTCCAGGATGCCGAAGGCGAAGCTGCGGATGGAGCCGAATACCAGCGTGCGGCGTGCCAGCAGGGGTACGTGGACAGCACCGCGGAACCGGCTACCGCGAGGACTGGCGCCGGAGAAGGTACGGTGCGCGCGCATGCTCGCCGCCAATTCTATCTTACGCGTTGTCTGCCCGTCAGCGGACCGCGCGGCGCGGCCCTTCCGTCCACCCCGCGTTGACGCGCATCAATGGCGGCTGGTAGGGTGCATGAACAGGAGTCAGAATATTGTCAGGCCACAGCAAATGGCACTCGATACGCCACAAGAAGGGCGCCACGGATGCTAAACGCGGCAAGATCTTCACCAAGCTGATCCGGGAGATCACCGTCGCCGCCCGCCTCGGCGGCGGCGACCCCGACGCGAATCCGCGCCTGCGCACGGTGATGCTCAAGGCCCGCGAGGCCAACATGCCGCGCGACAACATCGATCGCGCGATCAAGAAAGGGTCCGGCGGCGGCGAGGGATCCGACTTCCACGAGCTGCTCTACGAAGCGTACGGCCCCGGCGGGGTCGCGCTGTTGATCCAGGTGCTCACCGACAACAAGAATCGCTCGGCGGCGGAGATACGCAATATCCTCACCAAGGGGGGCGGCAACCTCGGGGAGACCGGATCCGTTTCCTACCTGTTTTCCCGTAAAGGAGTAATAGCTTTCGAAGCAGAGCGTTACAACGAAGACCAGGTGATGGAGGTGGTGCTCGAGGGCGGTGCCGAGGACGTCTCCTCCGACGACGACACGGTCGAGGTCCTGACCGGGCCGGAGGACTTCCATGCCACGCTCGACGTCGTGGAACGCGCCGGTCTCGAACATCGCATGGCCGAGATCTCCTGGGTTCCGGATGCCAGCATGCCGCTCGACGAGGGCAAGGCGGGCAGCGCTCTGCGGCTGATCGAAGCGCTTGAGGATCACGACGACGTTCAGCAGGTGTCGACCAACATGGAGGCGCCGGAGCCGGTTGCCGCGGATATCGGTTGAGCGGCTGCCCGCGGCGTGGCACTCGCCGCGGCCCTGCGAGAGGATGGACGCGCGATGAGCGTGGTGCTCGGCATTGATCCGGGGCTTGCGTCGACCGGGTACGGCGTGCTGGCCGCTACCGGCAGCCGCGTACGGCGCATCGCCGACGGCGTCATCCGCACGCCCGCCGGCGCCGACTACGGCGACCGCCTGGTCATGCTGGGTGACGGCCTGCGCCAGGTAATCGAACGCTATCGCCCCGACGAGAGTGCCATCGAGGAGTTGTACTTCTCCAGGAACGTGCGAACGGCGTTTGCCGTCGCTCAGGCGCGCGGTGTTATTATTTTGGTGCTGGCGCAGTGCAAGGTGAATTACGGCGAATACGCGCCCGGCGCCGTGAAGCAGGCGGTGGCCGGTCACAGCAGGGCGCCCAAGGAGCAGGTGATGCGCTCGGTGAAGATGGTGCTCGGCCTGCACGACGAGCCGGTGAGCGACCACAGTGCCGATGCGCTGGCGGTCGCACTGTGCCACGTGCAGCACGCGCCGGTGCGTGCCGCACTCGCCCGCGCCGCCGCGACGCGGTAGAATCGGCCTGACCGATGTTGTACAGCGTCACCGGCCGGCTGACTCACAAGGGCCTCGACGTCGCCCACGTCCAGGTGGGTGGGCTGGAACTGGAACTGTCGATTTCGGCGCGTAGCCTGGAGGCGCTGCCGGCGCCCGGCGCCGAGGTGAAGCTGTACACCTTCCTGTACCATCGCGATGACCAGATGCGGCTCTACGGGTTCGCCTCGCAGGCGGAACGCGCCCTGTTTCTCGACCTGCTGCGGGTCGGCGGGGTGGGGCCGCGGCTGGTGCTCCGCATCCTGTCCGGAATCGAGGCCGCCGAACTGGTGCAGGCACTGGAGACCAACGACCTGCCCCGCTTGGTGCAGATTCCCGGCCTCGGCAACAGGACCGCCCAGAAAATGGTGCTCGCCCTGCAGGGCAAGCTCAGCCTGCCGCCCGCCGCCGCGGCGCGGACCCCCGGGTTGGAGGAGGACCTTACCGCGGCGCTGACCGGCATGGGATTCGGCACCCGCGAGGCACGCGGCGCGGTGCGCGCGGCAATCAAGGAACTGGCCGCGGAGGCCGGCGCGGCCAGCGACAGCGAGCAGGAGATCCTGCGCCGCGCGGTCGCCCGCCTGAGCTCGCTCACCGCCGAGCGGACGCCCGTCCCCGCCGCACCGGGCAGCGGGACCAGTGGCTGACCGCGACGTTGCCGGCACCTACCTGCCGGACCACGACCGTGAGGAGGGCGCGCTGCGCCCCAGGCGCCTGCGCGATTTCATCGGTCACGATCGCCTGCGCGAGAATCTGTCGGTGTTCGTGGCGGCCGCGCGGCAGCGCGGCGAGAGTCTGGATCACGTGTTCCTGAGCGGCCCGCCGGGGCTCGGCAAGACCACGCTGGCCGCGATCCTGGCGAACGAAATGGGCGTGGAATTCCAGGCTACGTCGGCGCCGGCGCTGGAAAAGACCGGCGACCTGGTCGCGATTCTCACCCACATCGGCGAGCGCAACGTGTTCTTTATCGACGAGATTCACCGCCTGCGTCCGCCGGTGGAGGAACTGCTGTACACCGCCATGGAAGACAACGAGATCGACGTGGTGGTGGGGCAGGGACCGGGTGCGCGCTCCATCAAGATTCCGCTGCCGCCGTTCACGCTGGTCGGCGCCACCACCAAGACCGGGCTGGTGTCCGGTCCGCTCCACTCCCGCTTCGGCATCACCACCCGCCTCGACTACTACCAGCCGCCCGAGATCGCCGCGATCGTGCGCCGCACGGCCGGAATTCTGCAAACGGAACTGGATGGCGGCGCCGTGCGGGTGCTGGCGCAGTGCTCGCGCGGCACCCCTCGCGTGGCCAACCGCCTGGTGCGCCGGATGCGCGACTACGCGCAGGTATGGGCCGACGGGGCGATCTCGTTGCAGATCGTGGAACGCGGTCTGGCAGCGCTGGAGGTGGACTCCAGCGGGCTCGACAAGCTCGATCGTGAAATACTGAATACCATCATCACCAAGTACGACGGCGGACCGGTGGGATCGGAAACCCTGGCGATTACCATCAGCGAGGCCGTGGACACCCTGGAAGACGTGTATGAGCCATATCTGATTCAACGCGGATTTCTGCAGCGCACCGCGCGCGGCCGGGTGGTGACCCCGCTGGCATACCAGCACCTGGGGCTTCCGCTCGCCGGTGCGCCATCGCGGAAGGGGACCGATGCGGACCAGCAGGTTCTGTTTTGATCTGCCGCCGGAGTTGATCGCGCAGCGGCCGGCGGAGCAGCGCAGCGCGGCACGGCTCATGGTGCTGGAGCGGGCTTCCGGAGCGCTGCACCATGCGCGGGTGGCCGAGTTGCCGGCGTTCCTCACTGCGGGCAGCGTGCTGGTGCTGAACGACACCCGGGTGTTGCACGCGCGCCTGTCCGGCTGCCTGCCGAGTGGTAGAGAGGTGCCGTTTCTGCTGCTGGCCGGAACCAAAGGCGGCACCCGCTGGCTGGCGCTTGCGCGTGGCGCGCGGCGGCTTGCCCGCGGCGGACGCACCGTGGCATTCCCGGGCGGCCTGTCCGCATCGCTTGGCGCACCGCCGGACGGGAGCGGCGCGGTGGTGCTCTCCTTCGATCGCCCGGTCGAGCCCGGCTACCTGGAGCAGCACGGTTCGATACCGTTACCGCCGTATATCGACCGTCCCGCGGACGCCGCGGATGCCGAACGCTACCAGACGGTATATGCCGAGCATCCCGGTTCCGCGGCCGCGCCCACCGCCGGACTGCACTTCACGGACGTACTGTTGCGGCAGCTCCGGCAACGCGGGGTCGCGGTGGTGCGCGTGACGCTGCACGTCGGAACCGCCACCTTCGCGCCGATTCGCAGCGAGCGGATCGAGGACCACGTGATGCACCGCGAGCGTTACTCGGTTCCGGAGGCAGCCGCGCTGGCGGTGGAGCAGGCGCGGCGCGAACGCCGCCCGGTGGTGGCGGTGGGGACCACCGTGGTGCGTACCCTGGAGGCGGCCTGGGACGGCGGCACGCTGCGCCGCGGCCCCGGGTCCACCGACCTGTTCATCTATCCCGGGTACCGGTTCCGGGTGGTGGATCAGTTGTTGACCAACTTCCACACGCCGCGCTCCTCGCTGCTGGCGCTGGTCTGCGCGCTGGCCGGCGAGCGGGCGATCCGGTCCGCGTACGCCACGGCCGTCGAGATGCGCTACCGTTTCTTTTCCTACGGCGACGCGATGCTGATCCGATGAATGCCGGGTCGCATCGTCTTCACGGTCGCGGCGTGATCGTGGCGGCGCACTCAGAACCTCGCCATGTGCTTCCAGATGCGGTCGAACACGGCCGCCGGCGGCCCACTGCCGTCCACGGTCACGACCTCCACACCGAGCGCCGCGTAGTGCGCGTTCACCTCCAGGTAGCGCTCGCGCAGGCGCCGCTGCAACGGCAGACGGTCGAACAGCTCGCGCGCGCCGCGAGCGGCAACGCGCCGCTGGCACTCCTCCGGCGGAGTGTCGATGAAGATCAGGCGGCGCGGCAGCGGGAAGCGGGCGTTGATGGCAGACACGTAGTCGGCGGGGCAGTCCGTTGATTGATATACCACGCTGGAGAAGAGGTAGCGATCGCTGGCCACGTAGCCGCCGCCGCGCAGGACGGCGAGCACGCCGTCCGGAGCGTGCAGGTGTTCGCTGCGGTCGGCCGCGAACAGCAGCGCAAGCGTGCACCCGGACACCGACAGCTCGCCGCGCAATACCGCGCGGATCAGCCTTCCGATCGGTCCGTCGGTGGGTTCGCAGGTGGCGAAGCAGGCCGTGCCGCGCTCGCGAAGTGCGTCCCGCAGCATCCCCAACTGGGTCGAGGTGCCCGCTCCGTCGAGGCCTTCGAACACCACGAACCGGTCCAGGATATCGGGTGTGTCACTCATTGCCGGGCGTTGCCAGTGTACACCGGACCACCGCGCCACCGCCGGCGTGCCGCGTGCCGGTGCGCCGCGCATGGGTGTGCCGGCGAGCAACGCCGGCGGCATGGCGCACCAGGGTGGTGCTGTCGCTGGCGTTCGCGGCGTCCGCGCACTGGCCGGCAGCGGCACAGGAAGCGGGCGCCGCGCCGCTGGAGGTCCCCGATCTCACCGTCACCGCCGAGGATCCGCTCATTCTGCTGCCCCCTCTCGGGCCGCCGGTGAACCAGGAGCCGCTCGCCGTGCCGGGGTCGGATCGCCGCCGCGCCGTGCATCGCGCGGCGCCCGCGGTCAACGCACCGGGTTTCGGGCCGTTACCCGAGCCGGGCGGCGTGCTGCGCATCGCCAGATCGGTGCAGGCGGTGGAACGCAGCTCGGTGTTCAGCGCATGGGCCGGCGCCGTCGGCGCGGATACCCTGGATGAGACTCTCGCCGCCCTGTCCTACCGGGATGCCGGCTTCGTTCCGAACGTGGAGTTGGGACTGTCCGGGCTGGCCCCCACGCGTGACGGCGGGGCGGCCGACGTGTCGGCGCAGGTCGCGCTGGAGGCCAACTCCTGGCGGGTCGGTCTCGAGGGCGCCGCGACCGTCGCCGGCGACCTGGGAGCGGGCCGGGGCGCACGAGCCGCGTGGATAGCGTTGAGCGGCGGCGCGGGCCCGTGGTCGGGAACGCTGTCCGCGCAGCACTGGCGGGCGCGTTCGGCCCCCGCCGAGTGGCGGCCGGCGCTCGCGACGGAGCTGGAGTTGATCTCGGCGCACGGCCCGCGAGCCGTCGTCGGCCTGGCGGCGGGGCGCACCGGAGAGCGGCTGTTCGCACTGCCGGCGGTGCGGGTGCGCTCCGGCGGCACGCCGGACTGGCATCTGGCGGCCGGAGTGCGGCCGGTGCTGGGGTTTCCGCGCTGGCTGCCACACCTGGTCTACGACGGGCAGCACAGCAACCGCGCGATCCAGCCGGACGAGGGCTGGCTGGCATGGCTGGGAGGCGGCATCGGCGCCGTCGACCTGCGGGCCGGGTGGGCCCATGGCTTGAGCACCGGGACCCGCTCCGTGGACGGCCCCGCCAGCGGGAGCTACGCGCCGCCCGTGCTTGGCCCTGACCTGCTGCTGTTCGGGGTGGCCGCGGAGGCGACCTGGAATGCCGGTTCCGGCGGACCGGTGACGGTGGCGGCGCGGGCGGGGGCCAACTGGCACCGGGACGCCGCGCACTGGCGGGTGCGTGCAGACGGCCAATGGCGGATCACCGCCGCGCCGCCGATTACGCTGCTCGTCGGTGCGCGGTGGATCGATGTCCGTGAGTACCAGGCCGTGTACGCCGGAGAAGACTGGACGCTGGAGATGTTTCGCGATGAGCCGGGGTCGGCCGTGATCGCCGGGCTACGCTGGTCGCCGGCGTGGGGGCACCGCCTGCAACTGACTGCCGGCATCAATGCACTGGCGGCGGCAAGCGACTTGACGTGGGGTGTGCGATTCGAGTACGCCCGCGATGTCGTGCGCCTGACCGCGCCACCGTAGCCTCTGCACGCATGTCAGCTCTCATTGCCCAGGGTGGAGTCCTGCTCGTTCCGATCCTGCTGCTGTCGCTCGGTGCGGTGTTCCTGATCTTCGAGCGTGCGCTGTTCTACTGGCAGCAGCGCGCCACCGGCGACGAGTCGACCGGCGAGGTGTTGAAGCTGCTCACCCATACGCCGGCCGGGCAGGTGGCACGGACCCTGCGCCGCGGGCGTTCGCCGCAGGCTCGCGTGCTCGCCGCCGCGCTCGACTGCGGCCCACTGCTTGCCGATCCGGACCAGCGCCGTACGCTCGACCACGTGGTGCTGACCGAGATCGCCGCGCTCGAGCGGCACGTTTCCTCCTTGCAGAACATCGCCAACGTGGCCACGTTGCTGGGCCTGCTCGGTACCGTCGTCGGCATGATCTCCGCATTCGTGGGCATGCGCAGCGCCGGCAGCATGGATCTGACGATCCTGTCCGGCGGCATCGGGCAGGCGCTCATCACCACCGCGGCCGGCCTTGCCGTGGCGATTCCGAGCACGCTGTGCCACCACCTGTTCGTGAACCACGTCCAGCGCACCGTTGCGCGCCTCAACATTGCGGTCAGCGAGATTACGGCGCACTTCATTGCGGCTTCGCTCAGTCCCGAAGCGGATTCGTAGGCGGCGGCGCGGAGCGGCGGCGCCGCGCGCGAGTCGCGCCAAACGGGTATACTGATCACGAACGTGCCCACGGGGGGGAGGGGATGTCGAACGATCTGCCATACTACCGGAGCTCGCTGAGCCCCGCGGCCGCGGTGCCCCTCACGCCACTCATCGACGTGGTGTTCCTGGTGGTCATCTTCTTCATGGTGAGCGCGACGTTCGCCGTGCAGTCCGCCGTCCCCGTGCAGCTTCCGCGCGCCGCGGCCGACCCGCCGGATGCAACGGCGGCGTTCGCCGTCACCGTTGACGAGTCGGGACGGATCTTCACGGCGCGGTCCGGCGCCGTGCAGCCGGTCACCCTCGACGGCCTGCGGCTGGCGCTCGAACAGTGGCAGGCGGCGGAACCGGTCGACGGCGTGGTGCTGCACGGTGACGCCCGCGCCAGCTATGGGCGCCTGGTCGCCGTCATGGACGCGATTCGCAGCGCCGGCGTCACCGACATACGCCTGGTCACGGCGTATCCCGACGCTTCGTGATGACGGCGCAGCGCGAGATCAATGCGCTGGTCGCGAGCGGCGCCGTCCACGTGCTGGTGCTGGCCGCACTCCTGCTGGCACGCGCGCCCGCGCGGGACGCGCCTCCGGTCGTCGTGCTGCGCCTCACCCTGCCGGCGGTCGGTGGCGCCGCACAGTCGGTTTCCGGCTACCCTGAACCGGTCACCGGCCAGGCGGCCCGCGCCGCCGTTCCCGACCGCCGGTCCGCCGGAGGTGGCGCGCTGCCGGCCCTCGTCGCGCCGCGGGCGCGCCTGGCCGCCGGCGAGCTTGAGGCGCCGGCGCCGCCGGCCGCCGTCG
>JAPPGB010000077.1 GCA_028821475.1 Spirochaetaceae bacterium | reverse complement strand
CCCCCCCCCCCCCCCCCCGCCCCCCCCCCGCCCCCCCCCCCCCCCCCCCCCCCCGGGGAGGTGGTCGCCTATCTGGTGGAGCGCCAGGGCGAGGGCGCCGGAAGCGGTACGCTGGCCAAGGCGCTCAGTGCGTTGCGCGCCTGGTACCGGTTCCTGCGCGCCGAGCGCCCGGACGCTCGCGGCCTTGCCGGCGGGGCGGGAGAGGCGGACAACCCGGCGGCACGCGTCGCGCCGCCGCGCTCCGGACGGCGCATTCCCCGCGTGCTGTCGGTGGCGCAAGTGGAGCGCTTCCTGGCCGCCATCGACACCGGCACCCCGGCCGGCATCCGCGACCGTGCGCTGTTCGAGCTGATCTACTCCGCCGGGTTGCGCGTCGGAGAGGTGGTGGCGCTCGACCGCGGGCGCCTCTACCTTGCCCAGGCGTGCGTGCGCGTGCTCGGCAAGGGTTCGCGCGAACGCATCGTGCCGCTGGGGGAGCCGGCGGTCGCGTGGCTCGGCCGCTACCTCACCGAGGCGCGTCCGCACCTGCTGTGCGGCGGCGCCGCCACCGACGCGGCATTCCTCAATCAGCGCGGCGGGCGCCTCTCCCGCAAGGGCATCTGGAAGCGTTTTCAGGAGGTGTGCGCGGGTGCCGGGATCGACGCCAAGGTGCACACGCTGCGCCACTCGTTCGCCACCCACCTGCTCGCCGGCGGCGCCGATCTGCGCTCGGTACAGGAACTGCTTGGCCACGCCGATCTTACCACCACCCAGATCTATACGCACGTCGAACGCGAGGAACTGCACGCCGAGCACCGCCGCTACCATCCGCGCGGATGAAGCGCGACGGTTCCGATGCCGTTATATGAGGCGTGAGATGGGCAGAACGAGAACCTGGTGCGCGCCGGCTGCTTGCGCTGGCGCTGGCGAGAATGTCTTTCCTGCGGCCGGTGGAGCGCTGCACGGTGCTGCGCCGCTGCCGGCTGAGCGAATTCGCCGACCTGTCGGCGGAGCGGCTGGCGGCGTTGCTGGGGCGGCGGCTGCGCAACCGGACGCTGTCGCCGTCCGCGTGGCTGGAGCGCGCCGGCGCCGATGCCGAACGCTTGACCCGAGAGGTGTGGCAGTGCACTTTTCTGTGGGAGCCCCGCTACCCGCGGATCCTGCGGGAGATTTTCGATCCACCGGTAGTACTCTTTCATCGCGGCGGCCGCCTGCCGCCGCCGCCGGCGCCGCTGGTGTCGGTGGTGGGCACCCGGCAGCCCACCGGTCGCGGCCGATGGACGGCGTATGGGTTCGGGTTCGACTTGGCGCGTGCCGGGGTAACGTCGGTTTCGGGTCTGGCGCGCGGGATCGACCTGGAGGTCCACCGCGGAAGTCTGGCCGGCTGGCAGGGTGAGGGGTGCGCCACGGTCGCGGTGCTCGGTTGCGGCATCGACCGGATCTATCCCGCGAGCAGCCGGGAGGTGGCAATGCGGATCCTGCGGAGCGGCTGTCTGGTGAGCGAGTTCCCACCCGGAGTGGCGCCGCTTGCGCACCACTTCCCTCAGCGCAACCGCATCGTGGCGGGTCTGAGCCGCGCGGTGGTCATGGTTGAGGCGCCCGCCAGGTCGGGGGCTCTCATCACGGCGCGGTGCGCGGCCGACCAGGGCCGCGACGTGCTGGTGGCGGCCGACGGTCTGGCCGGGCCGCGTGCCGCCGGAGGTGCGCAACTGGTCGAGGAGGGCGCGATGCCGGCGACCGATGCCGGCGACGTGTTGCGCGAGGCCGGCGTGCCGCATCCGCTCGGCGGCGGCGGGCGGATGCGTGCGCTGCTGCCCCCGGCGCGGCAGCGTGCCGCAGGAGCGTGGCTGGCGAGGATGTTTGCCGCCGAGCAGGCCGGGCGGGCGGCGCCGGCGCATGGCGGCATCGCCGCTGCCGGCGACGATCGCGGAACCGAAAGGTGAGGATGAAGAGTTACCGAGCCCCGACAGAGCCGCCGGCGGCTACCGACCGGAGCAGCGCCGCAGCGGAGGCGCCGCCGCAGCCGGCGGCGGCCGCACCTGCCGACGGCGGCGTGCAGCGTTACCTGAGCTACCTGGCCGTGGTGCGCGGCTACTCCGCGCACACCGTGCGCGCCTATCGGGGCGACCTTGCTCGTTACGTGGAGTACCTCGGCAGCGTCGGGGTGCCCGCGGCACAGGCAACGCCGCGCCAGGTTCGCGGTTTCGTGGGCCAATTGACGCGCGCCGGGCACAGCGCCGCCAGCGTCAACCGCGCGGTGTCGGCCGTACGCGGCTTCTATCGCTTTCTGGAAGGCACGCCGGCGGCGCCGGAAGCCAACCCGGCGCAGGGCCAGCGGGGCCTGAAGACCGGCAAGCGCCTGCCGAGCTTTCTGTTCGCCGGCGAAGCGCACAGACTGATCGACGCGGCCCGCCCGCACGACCACGCCGCCGAGAGCGCGGGCGGCGCACCTGCCGACTTCTGGAGCCTGCGCGACCTGCTTCTGCTGGAGTTCCTGTATGGCAGCGGCTGCCGCGTGTCGGAAGCGATCGGCCTCGACGTGGCGGACGTGGAGCCTGACGCGGGCCGCGCGCGCGTGTTGGGCAAGGGCAACAAGGAACGGGTCGTATTCTTCGGCGGCGCGTGCCGCGCGCTGCTGCAGCACTACCTGCCGCTTCGCGCCGCCCGCGTGCGCGCCTGGAGCAGGCCGCCGGCCGCACCCGCGCGGGTGGCTCGGCACGCGCTGTTTCTGGGTCGCCGCGGCGGGCGCCTCGGCGACCGCGCCGCACGCCGCATCGTCAGCGCCGCCACGGCGGCAGCCGGCATCGACAAGCGCGTTACCCCGCACAGCCTGCGCCACTCGTTCGCCACCCACCTGCTGGACGCCGGGGCCAACGTGCGCGTCGTGCAGGAACTGCTCGGGCACGCGAGCATCTCCACCACGCAGGTCTATACCCACACCAGCCTGGCGCGCCTGCGCGAGGTGCACCGCGGCGCGCATCCGCGCGCGGCCGCGGAATCGGAGGCGCTGCCGCCCCGCCGCGGCGCGGACGACGACACAATTCGAAACACGGGCGAGCCCGGCCGAGCGAGCGAATCGGGCCGGGCGGGAGACCAGTGAGGGGCACGGGTACCTCCATGTACGGCAGTTCAATGCGGGGCAGTTCAATGCAGGGCAGTTCAATGCGGGGCGGGGCGATGCACGGCACGACGATCGTCGCGGTGCGCCGCGGCACGCGGGTGGCGATGGCCGGCGACGGCCAGGTGACCATGGACGCGACCATCGTCAAGGGCGGCGCGCGCAAGGTGCGCGCGATTGCCGACGGCGCCATCCTGGTCGGGTTCGCGGGTGGCACGGCGGATGCGTTCACGCTGTTCGACCGGTTCGAAGCCAAGGTGAAGGAATTTGGCGGCGACCTGACCCGTGCGTCGGTGGAGTTGGCGCGGGAGTGGCGATCGGACCGCCTGCTGCGTCGCCTGGAGGCGCTGCTGCTGGCGGCCGATGCCGGCAAGACGCTGCTCATCTCCGGCAACGGCGATGTGCTGGAGCCCGATCACGGCGCCATCGCCATCGGCTCCGGGGGGAACTACGCGCTGGCCGCGGCGCGCGCCTTCCTGGACAGCTCCGACCACAGCCCGCGCGACATCGCGGTCCGTTCGCTGCAGATTGCTGCCGACATCTGCGTGTATACCAACCGGGAAATCACCGTCGAGGAGCTGTCATGAGCATCGACCTGGACAAGCTCAGCCCGACCGAGATCGTGAGCGAGCTGGACCGCTATATCGTGGGCCAGCAACAAGCCAAGAAAGCGGTTGCGATTGCACTGCGCAATCGTCTCCGCCGGCGCAAGTTGCCGAAAGAGTTGCGCGATGAGGTTACCCCGAAGAATATCATCCTGATCGGCCCGACAGGCGTCGGCAAGACCGAGATTGCGCGCCGCTTGGCGAAACTGTGCCGAGCGCCGTTCGTCAAGGTGGAGGCCACCAAGTACACCGAGGTCGGCTACGTCGGCCGCGACGTGGAGTCGATGGTGCGCGATCTCGCCTCGGTGGCGGTGTCGATGGTCAAGACCGAGTTGCAGGAAGGTGTACAGGAGGAGGCCGAGAGTCGGGTCGAACAGCGGCTTATCGAGTTGCTGCTGCCGGGTCTGTCGCCGGGGCAGCACGCGAAGCCGCCGGCGGCGCGACCACCGGGCGCAACGCCGGCCGGGTTTGCGGCGCCGCCGCAACCGCCAACCGGGCCTCCGGCGGCGCCGGCAAACGGCACGGTAGACAGGTTCCGCGAGCGTCTTCGGGCGGGGGAACTGGAGGACAAGCTGGTCGAGGTGAACGTCACCGACAGCAGCGGACCGGCTATCGAGATCTTCTCCGGTCAGAGCTTCGAGGAGATGGACATCAATCTTGGCAGCCTCGGCAACTTGTTTGGCGGCCGCAAGAAAAAGAAGAGGGTGCCGATCCGTCGCGCGCGCGCGATCCTGATGGCCGAGGAGGTCGACCGGCTGGTCGACAAGGAGCGCGTGTCCGAGCTGGCGATCGAACGGGTCGAACAGATGGGAATAATCTTCCTCGATGAAATCGACAAGGTGGCGGCCAAGGACACCCGCGGCGGCGCCGACGTCTCCCGGGAAGGCGTACAGCGCGACATACTGCCGATCGTGGAAGGCAGTACGGTAACCACCAAGTGGGGCGTGGTCGACACCGCGCACGTCCTGTTCATTGCCGCCGGCGCGTTTCACATGAGCAAACCGTCCGACCTGATCCCCGAACTGCAAGGCCGGTTTCCGATTCGTGTCGAACTCGACGACCTCGGCCGCGACGACTTCAAACGCATTCTCACCCAGCCGCGCAACGCGTTGATTACCCAGTACGAGGCGCTGCTCGCAACCGAGGACGTGACCCTGATATTCACCGATGACGCGGTCGACCGGTTGTCGGAACTGGCCGCGGAAGTGAACCGCAGCACCGAGAACATCGGTGCGCGCCGCCTGCACACCATCATGGAGCTTCTGCTTGAGGATCTGTCCTTCAACGCGCCCGATCTGAAGGGCCAGACCGTTACCGTTACGACGGGCTACGTGGACGAACGATTGGTCAAGATAATCGAAGATCGCGACCTGACGCGGTTCATTCTTTAGCGGTACGGAAAAGCGCGCTTTCTTGGCGGCCGCGGTTGACAATACCGCGCCGCTTACGCATAACTATAGCACGGGAAGGGCTTGACCGCGGCCGTCCACCCTGCGGCGGCGGCAAGTCGACCCGTGTCGTGGGAGGGGAAGCATGCTCGACGTACTGCCGCGTGTGCGGCAACAGGCGTTTGGCTTCTGGGGCAGATTGACCGGGGCGCAGCGTTGGTCGCTCGGCGGCGCGCTCGTCGTCGCGGTGGTCGCCGCGGGGTTGATTGGCGCATCGCGCGAGGGCGGGCCGTTGAGCACCGGTGTGCGGATGGTTCCCCTGATCAATGCCCCGGTCGAGGACGCCGGGCAACTGCTGCGCATCGCCGGCCGGCTTGATCAGGAACGCGTGGAGTATGAAATCCGCGCCGGTGACCGCATCTTCGTGGCCGACCAGGACTCGGCGCGCCGGCTGCGCGCCATCCTGATCCGTGAAGACCTGATACCTGCGCACACCGACCCGTATTCGGTATTCGACCTCGGGCGATTCTCCGTCACCGACTTCGAACGTAGCGTCAACCTTCAGCGCGCCCTCACGCGCAGCCTCGAACAGCACATCGAGGCGCTCGACGACGTCGCCGCCGCCCACGTCACCCTGGTGGTGCCGGAACGCGAACTGTTCGCGGAGGATCAACTCCCTACCACCGCTTCCATTGTGATAACGCCCCGGCCGGGCTCGGAGATTCTCGACGACCACCAGCGGGTGCTCGGCATCCAGCGGCTCGTGCAGTTTGCGGTGGCCGGGCTGAGCGCGGAGCACATCGTGATCCTCGACCCGCGCGGCGTCCAGGTGAACGATCCCGGCGGCCTGTCGGGACGCAGCCGGATGAACCTGGTGGAGCGTCAACTGGACACCAAGTACGGCTTGGAGCAGCGCTACACGCGGGAAATCGTCACCGCCCTCGGCAACATCTTCTCCGCCGACCGCGTACAGATAGTCCGCCTCGACATCGACCTCGACCTGTCCGCGCAGTCGACCACGACGGAGGAGCACTTCCCGATCGCCCTGCGCGAGGACGATCCGCTCACCGACACCGACGAATCGTTGCTGGTGGCCTCGATCTCGGTGGCCGAGGACGAGGTGTCGGAGACCAGGAGCAGCAGCGACGGCGCTGCCAGCGAGAACTACGAGCGCCGCTCGATCAGCCGCAGCGAGGTGGTGAACCGGCGCAACACGGTGCGCGAGGAGAGCCCCTGGGCGATCAACCGCATCACGGTGAGCGTGGCCCTCGACGGCGTGTGGCGCACCGAGTTCCGGCCCGACGGCGGCGTCGCCCTGAACCCCGACGGCAGCGTGCGGCGTACGTACACCCCGGTGCCCGGCGACGAGTTGCGCAAGGCGACGCTGCTGGTTCAGGACGCCATCGGCTGGGACCGGCAACGCGGCGACTCGGTAACGGTGGAGCATCTGCAGTTCGACCGCAGCAGTCAGTTCGAGCGGGAGGACGCGTTGCTGCGCCGGGAAGCATGGCTGCTGAGCATGTTGCCGGTGGCCGCCGCGGTGACCGCCGGGTTGCTGCTGCTCGCCCTGGTCGTGGTGCTGCGCCGGCGGCAGCGCCGCCGCCGGGCGGAGCGCGCCGCCGGCGGCACGGCGCGATTGAGCAGCGCCACGCGGGTGTTCGGCACCGCGGCACCGGGTGGCCTGGCGGACCGGGAGATGCGCCGCAACGCCGAGCACCTGGCACGCCGGCGGCCGCAGGACGCGGCGCGCGCGCTGCGCCGGTGGCTGGTCGAGGACTAGCAGCCCGTGGCGCAACTCCGGCTGCTTGAATGCAGCGATCCATCCCGGCCGGCTGCGTTGCTCCCCGCTCAGGGACCACCGACGTGCTCGTTCGCCGCGCCTTGCCGGCCGGGCGCCGGGGGCGTCGATGGGTGACCGCTCGTCGAGCGACCGCCGGTCGCACGTCCGCGGGCCGCACGGCTCGGCCCTGCTCTCCGCCGAGCAGATCGCCGTCTTGAGCGCGGTACACCGCCGGTTCGCGCGCTTCGCCTCCGAGTCGCTGAGCACGCTCGTGCGCACGCCGTGCCGGGTTCGCCTTGCCGCGGCAGACCGCCCGTCGTGCAGCGAACTGCGCGCCCGGTGGGCGCCGCCGGCGGCGCTGGCGAGCGTGGTGCTCGACCCGCTGCCGGGGGCGCTGCTTGCCGTCGACCGGGTGCTGGCATTCCTGCTGATCGACCGGTTGCTGGGCGGGCGCGGCGCACCCGCGGTCCCGGAGCGCGGCTTGAGTGAGATCGAGGGCATGGTGTTGCAACGCGGCATCACGGCGCTGCTGCCCGACCTGCAGCGCGCGTGGGCGCCGGTGTGCGCCGTCGTACCGCGCCTGGAGTACCTCGAGCGGGAAGCCGACACCACCGAACTGCCGGCGGCGGGCACTCGCCTGGTGTGCGCCACCTACGCGGCGGCTGCCGGCGGAGAGGAAGGCCGACTGCACCTTGCGATGGCGGAGGCAAGCCTGGCGGCGGTCGGCCACCGCTTGCTGGCCCGCGAGG
Organism: Spirochaetaceae bacterium; assembly: GCA_028821475.1. Lineage (GTDB taxonomy): Bacteria > Spirochaetota > Spirochaetia > SZUA-6 > Bin103 > Bin103. Next base: position 9,169 of record JAPPGB010000077.1, on the reverse strand, counting down.
TGCCGCCGCCGCAATCGCCGCGTGCCGCCGGCGCCGGTGCCATGGTGACGGTTGAATTGGGCGCCGACGGGTTGCGCGGCGGCGGCGCGCCCGCCCTCGACGAGGGCATGGTAATCGGCATGAGTCGATTCGCCGGCGAGGCGGTCGCGATCGAGATGAACCGCGAGCAGGTCGCTCGCGGGCGGGTCGTGGCATGGCAAGACAGTTACGGCATCCGGGTCACGGAGATTCTTGACTCCGGGGGAGAGACCGATAGCGCCGGCGGCCGGCGGGTGCCGCGCCGCCGCTGAGATTCGCACCGGCATCGCGGCGCGGCGGGCGCCGCCTGCGATGGCGAAGAAAAAGGACGCGAGGGCGCGTTCCTGGGAGGGGAACAGACCTGCACACCGCGACCGCCGCCCGCGCTTCGAGGAAGCGTGCGCGGCGTCCTGCCATCGATGCTCCGGCGCTGCTGATCGCGGGCGCGCTGCTAATTGCGGTGTGTCCGTTATCCGCGCAGCAGCCGCAACCGCAGCCACAGGCGTCGGTTGCCGGCGCGCCGCCGGTCGACGCGACTCCGCTGCCCGAGGCCGGCCGTGACCCCGGCGCCGCCGGCGGCGTGGTTTCCACCGGCGACTTCATCCGCATGGTGGTGGTGCTTGCCGCGGTGCTCGGCGCGATCTACCTGCTGTTCCGGCTCATCCGGCGCGGCGCCGCGGGCCGGCATGGCAACAGCGAGTTGATCGCCGTGCTCGGCTCGCGTTCGCTCGGCGGCAACCGCAGCCTGCACCTGGTGCGTGCCGCCGGCGGTTACTACCTGGTGGGAGCCGGCGACCAGGCGGTCAACCTGGTGGCCGAGATCACCGATCCCGAGCGCCTCGATCTGCTCGCGGAGCACCCCGCCGGGCAGGGCGCTTCCGCCCGCAGCCGGTTTGCCGACCTGCTCGCCGAGGCCGGCATCGGCACCCCCTCCGCTACGCGCACCGCGGATTCCGGCCACACCGCGTTCCTGCGCCGCCAGCGGGACCGGGTGCGCCACCAACGGGATCGGGTGCGCCGCTTGGGCCGCGCCCCGGCGGTCGAGGAAAAGGTCCGTGCGGCAACGTAGCATCGTGCGCCGCCGCGCCGCTGCCGCCGCGGCGTTGTGCGCGGCGTTGCTGGCCGCCCCGGTGGCGGCGCAGACGCCCGCGCCCGACGCAGCGGCCGCCGCGGCCGCGGGCACCGGAGCCGCCGTGGCGCCGGCCGTCAGCGGCGTGCCGTTCCTGGACCTCAGCCTGCGCGACGCGTACACCAACCAGGAGCTGGCGCTGTCGCTGCAGTTGCTGCTGCTGCTCGCGGTGCTGTCGCTGGCGCCGTCGATCGTGATCCTGACTACCTCGTTCCTGCGCCTTGCCATCGTGCTGCAGTTCGTCAAGCGCGCGCTGTCGCTCACCGACATGCCGCCCAACCAGGTGTTGATGGGCGTGGCCCTGTTTCTCACCGCGTTCATCATGTGGCCGACCTTCGAGGCGATCAACCGCGACGCCCTGCAGCCGTTCTCGCGCGGCGATCTGCAGGGTCAGGAGCTGTTGCAACGCGCCGAGGCCCCGGTACGCGAGTTCATGTTCCGCCAGCTCGGCAACGACGCCGACAACATCCGCCTGTTCATGCGCATGCGCGATCTGCCCAAGCCGAACACGCGCGCCGACGTGCCCACCTACATCCTGATCCCGGCGTTCATTCTGCATGAGCTCACGGTGGCATTCAAAATCGGCGTTCTCATATTCATTCCGTTTGTGATCATCGACATGGTGGTGGCCACCACGCTGATCTCGATGGGGATCATCGTACTGCCCCCGGTGCTCATTTCGCTGCCGTTCAAGCTGGTGTTGTTCGTCCTGGTCGATGGCTGGGATCTGCTGGTCATGCAACTGATCGAGAGTTTCCGCTGATGGCGGCGGCGATGACGCTCGGCACGGTCGTGACCCTGGCGCGCGACGCCGTGCTGCAGCTCCTTGTCCTGGCGGCGCCGCTGATGGTGGCGAGCGTACTGGTGGGGCTCGTGGTGTCGATCGTGCAGGCTGCCACCTCGATCCAGGAGCAAACGCTGTCCTTCGTGCCGAAGATCCTTGCGGTCATCGGGGTCGCCCTGCTGTTGGGCCCCTGGCTGGGAGCGTCGATGATCGATTACACCACCCGGTTGTTCGAGAGCATCCCGGCCATGGGGGCGATGCCGTAATGCGGCTTCCCGCCGATGACCTGGGGGTCGCGCTGCTGGTGCTGGCGCGCGTGATCGCGATGATGCAGGTGGCGCCGCTGTTCTCGTCGCCGGCCATTCCGCAACCGGGCCGGCTGGGGCTGGCGCTGTTCATCGCCGTGGTAGCGCTGCCCGGAGTGATCGCCGGCGGCTACCCGGTACCCGCGTCCGGGGCGCAGTTCGCGTTGCTGCTGATCGGCGAGGCGCTTGTCGGTGTGCTGCTCGGCTTCCTGGTGCTCCTGGGGTTCACCGCCCTGCAGACCGCCGGCGCGTTCATCTCGCTGCCGGTCGGGTTCGGCGTGGTCGAGTTGCTCGATCCGTTCACGGCGGGCCGTTCCCCGTTGCTGGGCCAGTTGTTCCATGTGCTCGCCGTGATGGCGTTCCTGTCGGTGGGCGGACTGCACCGGCTGATGCTCGACGGCGTGGCGGGTTCGTTTCACGCCCTGCGCGCCGCCGACCTGGTGGTGAGCTTCGAGGCCGGCACGGGCCGCGGCGCCGGGCTGCTGCTGCACACCGTGGCGGGCAGCCTGGGGCGCCTGTTCGGCACCGCCATGGCGATCGCGCTGCCGATATTCGCGGCACTGCTGCTGGTGTCACTCGCCCTTGCCCTGCTCGCGCGCGTCGCGCCGTACATGAACCTGCTCATGCTGGGGCTGCCGCTGTCGCTGGGCGCCGGCCTGGTGATCCTCCTGGTCGCGCTGCCACTGCTGCTGACCGCCGCCGCGGCGGCGCTCGACGACGGCTTCGCCACGCTGCGCCGGATGCTGGACGGGCTGGCGGCCCCGCCGCCGGCCGGCGCGGGAGCGGTGCCGTGAGCGGCGCTTTCCGGTCCGCTCTCGACGGCGGCGGGCGCGCCGGCGCCGAGGATCGGCTGCGCGCGTCCGCCGTGCGCGCCGGTGCACCACGTGACTCCGCCGAGCCGGTGCGCTCGCCGGAGGTGAGCGCGGCGGTGATCCTGCTGGCGGGGATTGGCGCGGCGGCGCTGACCGGCCCCGCCATCGCCGCCGCCGGTGGCGAATTGCTGCGCCTGTGTTTCGGTCGCGTGGCGGCCGCGGACGACGCCGCCGCGCTGGCCGGCCTGCTGCCGGCGGCGCTCGGACATGCGGGACGGCTGGCGGCGCCGCTACTGGCGGCAGCGATCGCGGGCGCCGTGGCCGGACACCTCGTCCAGCAAGGTTTGCCGATCAGGTTGCGGAGTGTGACGCCGCGCTGGCACCGCATCGCCCCGAGTTGGGGACGCGTCGGCCGCCGGCTGTGGTCGGCAGACACCGCGATCGGCCTCGGCCGGGAACTGCTCAAGGTGGGCGCGGTGGCGGTAGTCGCGGCGCTCAACATCGGCGCCGCGCTGCGCGCGATCGCGGCCGGCTCGCCCACGGCCGAGGTGGCGTACGGCGCGGCGCTGCGCCTGGCAGTGCAGGCGGCGGTTGTCCTGTTGCTGCTGGCGGCGGCCGACTACCTGGTGCGCTATTTCCGCGCCCGCCGGCGGGCGCACCGTTCGGTGGCACAGGAGCGCGAGGAACGGCGCCTGCAGGAGGGCGACCCGATGGTGCGCGACCGGTTGCGCGCCCGCACGCGCGCACTGCTCGCGCGCACGGCCGCCGAGCAGGTTGCGGCCGCGGACGTGGTGTGCGCTGACGCGGCGCGTACCGTGGTGGCGTTGCGGTGGGATCCCGACACCATGACCGCGCCGGTGGTGGTCGCCAAGGCGGCGGCCGAGAGCGCACGGCGGATGCGGGAGGCGGCCGAGTCGAGCGGCGTGGCCGTGATCGAACGCGCGGCGTTGTCCGGCGCCCTGTTTCGCCGCGTTGCGCTCGGCGACCCGATCCCGCGATCGTACGAGCCGGCGGTGGCCGCGATTCTGGCGGCGCACGGCACGGCGCGCCGCGACCGCCGCCCGCGCGGCGGCGGCGCGCGTCCCGGAGGCGCTCGGTGGCCGCAATGAGCAAGGTGGACAAGCCTTCCGGCGCCTGGCTGCAGCGCGGCGACGCGCTGGTGGCGGTGTTCGTGTGCGTGGCGGTGCTGATGCTGCTGATTCCGCTGCCGGCGGTTCTGCTCGACCTCGGCATGGCGCTCAACATCGGCGTCAGCCTGCTGGTGATCCTGGTCGTGCTCAGTGGGCGCAATGCAGCCGAGTTCAGCAGCTTCCCGACGCTGCTGCTGTTGGCCACGGTGTTCGGGCTGGCGCTCAATGTCTCCTCGACGCGGCTGATCCTGTCGCAGGGGGCCGCCTTCGACGGCCGCATCGTGCGCGCGTTCGGCAGCTTCGTGGTCGGATCTTCCGGCGCCGCGGGGGTGGTGATCGGCCTGATCATCTTCATCATCATCATCGCCGTGCAGGTGGTGGTGATCACCAGGGGATCGACCCGGGTGGCGGAGGTGGCCGCGCGCTTCACGCTCGACGCGCTGCCCGGCCGGCAGATGGCGATCGATGCGGAGTACCACTCCGGGCGGCTCACCGAGGCGCAGGCGCGGCACCGGCAGCAGGAGCTGCAGCGCCAGGCGGACTTCTACGGCGCCATGGACGGCGCTTCCAAGTTCGTGGCCGGCAACGTGCGGGTGGCACTGTTCATCACCGCGGTCAATCTCGCCGGCGGGTTCATCATCGGCGTCAGCGTGCACGGCGAGGACCTGGTATCCGCCGCGCAGCACTACGTCGCGCTGACCATCGGCGACGGGCTGGTTACCCAACTGCCGGCGCTGCTCATCTCCACCGCCACCGGCATCATCGTCACCCGCGCCGCCTCGGACCAGCCGTTCGGGATCGACGCCGCGCTGCAGCTCGCCCGCTACGACCGTCCGTTCTACATCACCGCCGGCTTTCTCGCCCTGCTCGGCCTGCTGCCCGGGTTCCCGCCCTGGTTGTTGCTGCCGCTGGCGGGCGTGGTGGCGGGGCTGGGCCGCGCGGTCGGGCGGCGTCAGCCGGCTACCGAGACGGCGCCACCGGCATCCGACGCGCGGGCAGCAGCGGCGCCGGACCGTGCGGGCGGGGCCGCGCCGGCGCTGCCGCCGGCGTTGTCGCTGGAGTTGGGGTACGGTCTGCTGGCGGCTACCGAGGGGAGTGCGGGCGCCGAGCTGCTGCGCGGCGCTCGCGGCGTACGCGACCGGGCGGCGCGTGACTGGGGGCTGCAGGTGCCGGCGCTGCACGTCAGCGACAACCTCCAGCTTCCGCCCACCGCGTACCGGTTCAAGATTCGCGGTGTCGAAGCCGGCGGCGGACGTTGCCGTCCCGGTGCCGGGCGTACCGACACGGTGGATGCCCTGGTTGGCCAGTTGCGCGCCGTCATCGTGCGCCACGCGGCGGAACTGCTCGGCCGCGACCAGGTGCGGGCGATGGTCGACGAACTGCGCGAGAGCTGTCCGACGGTGGTGGAGGAGGCCACCGCGGCGCTGACGGTGGGCGAGATCCGCGCGGTGCTGCAGGGGCTGCTGCGCGAACGGGTGTCGATTCGCGACCTGGTAACCATACTGGAGACGCTCGCCGACGAGGCCGGCCGGCAGCGCGACGCAGACTACCTGGTGCGCCGGGTGCGGCGCTCGCTGGGCCGCCAGATCAGCGCGCAGCACAGCGACGCCGAGGGTGTGCTGCACGTGGTCACGCTGGCGCCGGAACTGGAGCGGGAACTACTGGCCGCGGCGGCGGCGCAGGACCTTCGGCCGGGCGCCGCGGCGGAGTCCGACCCTCGCTGGATCGAGGAGTTGGCCGCCACCCTCGGACAGCGTGCGCAGCAGGACTGCCGGCCGGCGGTGTTGGCTTCCGAGGAAGTGCGGCCGCTGGTGAAGCGCTGTGCCGAGCGCCGCATACCCGACCTGGTGTGCCTGGCGACCAGCGAGGTGGCGGCCGCCCGCTCGGTGCGCCGCCTCGCGGAGGTGTCGGGACTCGCCGCCGCCGGCCGGGAAGAGGAGCGCTGAGCGGATGCGCTACTTCACGGTACGCGGCGCCAACTCGCAGGAGGCGCTGGCGGAGATGATGCGGCAGTACGGCCCCGACGCCTGCATCCAGTCCCACCGCACGGTCCGCGTCGGCGGCGTGCTGGGGCTGTTTGCGCGTCCGGCCGTGGAGATTACCGGTTACGTCGACGGCACGCCGCCGGACGCCGGCGCGGCGCCGGCAGCGGACGGCGCGCCGCGCGCGGCCGCCGGCGCGGCGGCGCGGGCGCAGCAGGCACCCAGTCTGGCCCGGTTGCTCGGCGAGGTTGCCGCGTTGCGGGAGCGGTTGGACGAATCGCTTCCGCCCGGATCGGAAGTGACCGTGCGGCGTGACGATCACCCGGCCCTGGCCGAGTTGCGCGCGCTGCTCGCGGCCAACGACTTCGCGGCGCCGATGCGCGGCCGCCTGATCGACGCGGTGCGCTCCGAACTGCCGGTGTCCAGCCTTCGGGAGCACGGCGCGGTACACCGTTTCGTGGTGCGGCGCATTGCCGCGGAGCTGACGATTGCACCGCCGCTGCAGCAGCTTCCCGCCCCGGCCGACGGCCCGCGCGTGTGCACGCTGGTCGGTCCGACCGGGGTCGGCAAGACCACCACGATCGCCAAGCTGGCCGCGCTGCACGGCTTCGGCAACGGTGCGCCGGCGGCGCCGGTACGCATCGTGACCATCGACAACTACCGCATCGGGGCGCGAGCGCAGATCGAGACGTACGGCGACATCATGCGCATTCCGGTGACCACCGCCGAGACCGCGGATGAGCTGAGAAAGGAGATCGCCCTCGGCAGCGACGCCGACGTCATTTTCGTCGACACCGTGGGCCGCAGTCCCACCGACTACGCGCGCATCGCACAGATGCGGAGCGTGCTCGATGCGATGGGCCACGGCGGCACCACGCAGCTCGTGGTGAGCGCGACCACGAAGGCAGCCGACCTGCTGCAGATCGTGCGGCAGTTCGAGCCATTCGGTTACGAGAGCGTGATCGTGACCAAGCTCGACGAGACCGGTTCGGTCGGCAACGTGATCTCCGCCCTCGCCGACGCCCGCAAGCCGGTCTCCTACCTGTGCGATGGCCAGGTGGTGCCGCAGGACATCGCGCCGGCGTCGGCGTTGCAACTGCTGCTGAACCTGGATGGCTTCCGGCTCGGCCGCACGTGGCTGGAGCAGGAGTTCGGGGAGCGCGCGCGGTCGAACGGCGCCGTTGTCGGGGCTGCCGGTGAACCGTGAGCCGTGGTTGTTCCGAACGTGGCCAGGAGGCGCTTGGGATGTTGACCCGAATCATCAAATCACATACGCTGACGGTACTTGGAATCAGACACGATTCGCTGCATCAGACGAGCCGAATACGGGGCGACCGCGGCCCAAGGGCGTTTCCTGGGCGGAATCGCAGTCGCCGGTGGGCGCGGTGCTGACTGATCATGTCGCCTGAGACCCGCGAACGGAGCTTGGCGGAGCCGCTGAGCCAGGCCACCGAAGAGCAGCTTTGGACCAGCTATCGAAGCGGCAAGGACCAGGCTATCCGCGACTACTTCGTACGCCAGTACGCGCCTTTGGTGAAGTATGTTGCCGGCAAGGTGGCGGTTCGCATGCCCGGCAGCGTGGAATTCGACGACCTGGTCGGGTATGGGGTATTCGGGTTGTTCGACGCCATCGACAAGTTCGACCCTTCCAAGCACGTCAAGTTCAAGACCTACGCCGTGACCCGTATTCGCGGCGCGATCTTCGACGAGTTGCGCAGCAACGACTGGGTACCGAGATCGGTACGCCAAAAGGCGCGTGAAGTGGAAGATACGGTACGCGAATTGGAGGCGACGCTCGGCCGCTCGGCGGCCGACGCCGAAATCGCCCGCGAGATGAAACTGACCCTCAAGGAGTTCCAGGATCTGCTCCTGAAGATCAGCAGCACCGCGGTCATGTCATTGAACGATCTGCGCTACAACAGCGAAGACAGCGACCGTATCTCGATCGCGGAGAGTGTCGAGTCGCCGTCCAGTTTGAACCCGGACTCGATTGCCGAACGGGACGAGATCAAGCGCGTGATGTTGGAGGCTCTGCAGGAGCTGCCGGCAAAGGAACAGCGCGTGTTGGCGCTCTATTACTACGAGGACTTGACGTTGCGCGAGATCGGCGAAGTGCTGCAGGTCACCGAGTCGCGCGTGTCCCAGCTTCACACCAAGGCGATAATCCGGCTGCGCGCCAAACTGACCAACCTGAAGCGCGGAATCAGCTGAACGCGCTGTGCCGTGGCGGGATCGATGGTGATCGCTCTGCTGGTGTTGCAGGCGGCTGGATTGGTGGTCCTCTACCTGCTGCTGAGACGGGCGGTGGCGCGCCGCATGAATGATCCGGACGTGGTGTCCGAGCTGCGTGCCGAAGTTGCCGCTCTGGTCACCGAAATGAACGCCGCCACCGAGCGCAACGTGGCGCTGCTGGAGGACGGGGTCGGTCGCCTGCAGGATCTGCTCGGACGCGTCGACGACGTCAGCGCGGCGTCCGCGGCGCGCGCGCGATCGCCGGCGGACCGGCCGGCACGTGAGTCCGCCGACCGGCGTGCGGAGGTGTTGCGCCTGCGCCGCATGGGAATGTCCAACGCCGCCATTGTCGACCATCTCGCCACCAGCCCGGCCGAGGTGGAGCTGATCGTCAACCTCGCCGACGGCGCCGACGGCAGGGGCGCCCGGCGCCGGTAATGGCGGGCGTCCGAAGTGTCGATATGCAAAATGAATGCGGGACTTCGCTCACCACGCGCTGCGCGGCCAGCGTGTCGCGCGCCGCAGGCTGCGCCGCCGCGGCGGCCGCGGCCGCCGTCTGGCACTGCGCAATCAGCATCCACGCCGCCACAAGCGGGCGGTTCAGGTCGAGGGACTGAGCACCGGCACGGCCATGGCCGCGCCGGTGCCGGGCGCTGGCGCCGCCCTTTCGGTGGTGCTCCCGCCGGCCGCCGGCCGCCCCCCCGGGGGGGCGGCGGGCGGCCGCCGGGCACAATAACACAACACCGACCCCACCAGACCGATCTAGAACTCGTATGC
>JAPPGB010000076.1 GCA_028821475.1 Spirochaetaceae bacterium | reverse complement strand
AATCAGCTCGACCCAGAATCACGCTTATCCCATCGATATTCGTGGCGCTGCTGAAAGGCGGCCGACGGCGGACAACTCCTTACCATCGACCAACTACTGGCGGAACTCAGTGGCGTGACCGAAGTGGTCAACCTCTACGCCGCGCCTGAGCCGGCCACCAGAGGGCGCTACCGGGCTCAATACGTGCTCTCTGAACGCTCGTCCCTGCAAGACAAACTGTGCCGCCTACTTGACGTATACCGACACGCCCATCCCTGACGGCACCACGGTCAGTGTATACAAGCCCCGTCCGACAGGATAGCGAGTAACTTGCTATCCTCAAATCACTTATCCACTCAGACTACCAGCCACCCGAAATAACTAGGAAACTCACGCTAGGTCGGCACTGAAAAGGACCCCCCTCCTCGGCATCCAAAAGGACCCCCCTCACGGTGCACGGTTCGTGCGTGCAAACAACGAACCACGTGAGGGAGGTCAGATATCAGATGGCCAGGAGGACATCGCCCATGGAACTACAGGACATCGTCCGACGACTGAGAATGAAGCAGTCGATCAAGGCGATCAAACGCGAGACCGGCAAGCATCGGCGGGTAATCCGCAGGGTACTGGAACTCGCCGGGCAAGAGGGACGGCTGGATGCCAAGCGCGAGCTGCCATCGGAGCACCAACTCCAGGAAGTGTATCACGAGCAGCGCGACGGCACGGATGGCCGCAGCCACCCGCTCGATGCTCACCGCGACCGGATCAAGGCATGGCACCGGGACGGCTACAGCTTCCTGGTGATCCACGAGGTGCTGCAGCAGCGCGGAGTGGAATACTCGGAAACCACGGTGCGGCGCTACATCCACCGGCAGTTCCCGTCACCGGTGCGACCGGTGATGCGCCGCGAGACGAAGCCGGGCGAGGTGATGGAGGTGGACTTCGGGCACCTGGGGCTCACCTGGGATGCCGCCACGCGTTCGCGCAAACGCACCTGGGTGTTCTCAGGCCGGTTGCGCCACTCCCGCCGGGCGTATCGCGAGGTGGTCTTCGATCAGAAGCAGCAGACCTTCTTCGCCTGCCACGTCCATGCCTTCGAGTGGTTCGGCGGCGTGCCCGAGAAGGTGACCCCGGACAACTTGAAGGCGGCGGTCATCGTCGCCTCGTTCGAGGACCCGCTGGTGAACCGTGCCTATCGCGAGCTCGCGGTGCACTACGGGTTCCTGATTTCGCCCTGTCTGCCGCGCCGGCCAGAACACAAGGACTACGCTTCACACTGCACCTCCTGCGGTGTTTGCGACGCGACTTCGGGGAAGCGTCGACGTTTTGCGAGCTTGCGGCCCTGTGTCTTGACTGGTGGATCGTTGCCTGGGTCCACGTAGAGGAATTCAGGTTTGTCGCTGTAGGCATGAGCACGCAGCAGGCCGTGACGGCGCCAAGTGTTTGCCATTTGAACGGTGACGCCAAGCAGAGCCGCTATCTCCTGGACCGTCAACAGACCGGCCTCACGGAGGCGATCGTACCTGCTTTTGAGACGATAGCTGCGTGCAAGACCGTACACGATGCGAACGTGGAAATGTCTGCCGGTGCCTGACCGGTAGCCTCGTTGGTTGAGGATGTGGGAGATCTGGCCGTCAGTATGATGGTCACGCAGAGCGTCGATCTGAGCCACTACCTCGGGCGGGGTCTGCCGAAGCTGCCACGCTCGTTGTGGGAGCGGAAGGATCATCGACTGGGTAGCGCCGCCGCGGAAGCGGATACCGACAGCGATCTCGGCGGCCCTGGTGAGAGTGACGTCGTCGATCAGGAGCCGCACCATGCGCTTGCGCTCGCGGTGCGCGGTCTTGGGGTCGTTCCACAGCCGCGGGAAGTCAGCAGCGAGCGCGAGGATGCGGTCGCGCTGCTCGGCGCCGAGTTGGAGATGGTCCTCCTGTCGGCGCAGTTCGAGTTCTTCCTGCGCCTGCTGAACTGCGCGCAGTTTCTCGTTCCACTCGGCTTCCAGGACATCGGCCACCAAGCGGTTGTCCGGATCGACCGCCATGAACCGACGCCGGGCCAAGTCGGCGACATAGCGCGTTCGCTCGACCTGTTGCCGTCGCAGGGCGTCGGCTTCGTGGATGCGTGCGTCGAGTTCGGCGTGAACCTGGAGGGCTACCTCAAGGGTGACCGGCGACACGGTGCGCAGGAGCAACTCGCCGATGGCTCGATCGAGATCCGTGCCCGGGATGACCTGACACGGGTCGGTGGCAGTGTCGATCCCCTCGCGCTGACAGACATAGACGGGACGCTGCCGACCGTCGCTACTGTGATAGCGGACCGTCATCCGCCGACCACACCTGCCGCAGATCACCAGGCCCTGCAGCAACGCCGGTCCCTCCCGCGGTGGGCTCTTGCGCCGCTCGGCGCCATGTGCCTGGGCGTTGCCGCGCAATTGTCTGAGGTTGGCCTCGTACTGTGCGCCGGTGATGTAGCCGGGATGAGCGTCCGGCAACAGTACCGTCCACTGGTCTGGGGGCAGCATCCTGGTCTCGACGCGGCCGCCGACGAGCTTACGGGTCCGGGTGCGACCGAAGCAGTAGATGCCGGCGTAGCGGGGGTTGTGCAACACGCGCAGCACCCGCCACAGGCGCAGCGTCTCCCAGAGCAACTCTCCATTGCGGGGTCCGCCACGAGGACGCCGAGGGAAGCGCAGATGCTGCTCGCGAAAGTGCTTGACCGTCGCCGAGGCCGACCCGGTACGGGCAAACGTGGCAAACAGAAGCGCGATACTGTCTCGCACCTGCGCGTCGGGATCGAGCACCACGGCACCGGTCTGGTCATAGCACAGGCCCACCGGCAGCGGGATGCGCAACGCTCCCCGGCGAGCAGCATTCAGGATGCCACCACGCAACCGCGCGCGCAGCACGTGCAACTCCGCTTCGCTCATGGTGCCTTTGAGCCCGAGCAGCAACCGGTCGTTGAAATCGGCGGGGTTGTATAGCCCGTCCTCGTCCAGGATCAGTGTGTCGGTGAGCGCGCAGATCTCCAGCAGCCGATGCCAGTCACTGGAGTTGCGCGCCAGCCGCGAGACCTCAAGCCCCAGCACGATGCCGGCTTTGCCGGTCCCGACCTCGCCCACCAGAGTCTGGAACCCTTCCCGGTCGGCAGCCGACGCGCCCGATTGCCCCAAGTCAGAGTCGATCACTATCACCCGCTCGAACGGCCAGCCCAGCGCCACCGCACGCTGGCGCAACGCATACTGCCGCCGTGTACTCTCGGTATTCTCGAACACTTGGCGCACGGTCGACTGACGAATATATAGGTACGCATCACGTCGCAGATGGCCGGTGTTGACCTTCTGGTGGGCGGGTGCATTCATGCCGTTTCCTTCCGGAGATGGCCGAGCGCCATGGCGCAGAGCACATGCACCACCTGCGGACAGGACGCCTCGGACAGAGGCGCGATCGCCGGCGATGGCACTTGCGAGCGTAGCGGCGTTGTGACCGGCAGCTTCGCCCACTGCTCGATCCACGCGGCTACTCCTGCCTGGAGCACCACCGCCATCCCCAGCCGACCGGTCGTGAACTGTCTGGTTACCACGTGTTCCCGCAGCTGCTCGTAGCGTGCCTCCGGTGCGGTGGGCTGGTCCTGGGGCGCGGCTGTTGTCTGCTCGTTGTTCATGGCTGACGTTTTTTTTCGTGCCGCGCTAGGGCGCGTTCGACACTACGCGGATGCACCGAGATGCCGAATCGCTGCTGCACCAGTTCCGCCAAGGCACCCGCTTTCAGCTGCGGTTGCTGGGTCAGCGTCTGCTGCACGACCTCCATGACCGCATCGGACAGTTTGTGAGCGTGGCGTGGTCCGCGCTTCTTGGGCACCAGGGCGGCCAAGCCACCGGCCTCGAAGGCGGCGCGAGCTTGGTAGAAGGTGGGCCGTGACAGCCCGAAGCTGGCGGCGCTACGGCTGACAGGGCAACCGTCGACGCGCACGCGGCGCAGCATCTCGTATTTCACCTGCAGCAGATCGCGGGGGTCGAAGAAGGCGCTGGCAGCGAATAGTTCATCGGCGACCAGATCGGGGCGAGGATGCAGGCAGCCGTGCTGCCGGAGGGCACTGGACTTGGCATCGTCGAGGTGATGAGGCATGAATTGCTCCTCCCAGAGTGTCAATATAATAACGCCGACATATGCGGGCTGGTCAAGGGCTTGGTTCAAGGATGATGGAGAGGAACATATGTTAGATAAACCATTAAGGCACTCATAGTCCGACGGGGCCGACGAAATTACCTTTACGGATATGGCATAATTCACCTTACACATTCCTTGCCTCCTTTGGCGGCTCTGCCGATTCACCCGCTGCCGCCGCCAGTTCCGCGAGCCGCAGCAGATCAACCACGCGAAACGGAGATCGACCCGCCGAGATCGCCACGAACGGATCCTCGGCCGCCGCGTTCGTCCAACTCGCCGGCAGCGATAGCAACTCCTCTCCTGCATCTCGAAAAAACACCCGGTCCTCGCCCCAACATCGGCTGTGCTGCAGAAGCTCGAACTCACGTCCAAACAACGGGTGGAAAGGATGGGTTACGCGAAAACGTCGACGCTCATCGGCTTGATCGTGTGCATTTGACAGCTGACTCCAAGGGTGGCGTGGAATCGGACATCAAGTACGTCAAGCGCAACTTCCTGCCGCTGTTCCGCGAGGCCCAGAAGGAACGCGGCCACGAGATCCCCGACGCCGGCGAGATGGGCGAGGAACTGGAACGCTGGAACCGCGAGAGCTACGACCTGCACGTCGTCCAGAAGGTCGGTCGCACTCCGCTGGAGCTGTTCGAGAGCGAGGAGGCGCAGGCGCTGAGACCGCTGTCGATGACGCGCTGGGACCCGGTGGTATGCAAGGAGTTGAGCGTCGGCCCGGACTGGCGCGTGCAGTTCGAGAAGGCGTTCTACACCGTGCCCTGGCGCCTCATCGGCGAGCGCGTGCTGGTGCTGGGCAACTCCCAGGTGGTGCGCATCTTCGCCGACTTCCAGGAGGTCACCACACATCCACGCGCCAAGCAGCCCTGGCAGGTGATGCGGCGACCGGAGCATGCCCCGCCGGAGTTGGAGCAGTATCTGAGCCTGACCCGGGACGGGATGGTGCAGTGGGCCAGCCGCCTGGGACCGTCGGTCGCACTGGTGGCGCAGGAGATCTTCGCCGATCGGGCTGTCGACGGCATGCGCCCGGTGCGTGCACTGATCAGACTGGCCGACACCTACACCACGGGGCGGCTGGAGGCGGCCTGTCGCCGCGCGATGCACTTTGGCGAACTCGGCAGCGTCAACTCGCGGTCGGCGATCGTGATCAGGCAGTTGCGGAAGCCGTGGAACCAGAACTTCCTGCCGCCCGCGGGCGAGATGGGGGCATAAGGGTGGGTGAGCGCCGAGACGTGGCTCGACCGGCGCGTCGGCGACGGGTAACACCCAGCCGGCCTCACATTCGGGAGGGATGCCCGAAGTCGGCGGTGACGGTTGGGCCGCCCTCAATCGGACGCCCTGGTGGCGACGTCAGCGAGCGCATTATTGCGCTTGGTCTGGGGTGAGCAATTCGGTAAGGGTAGCCGTCAGAGCGTCGGCGACGTATATGCGTTGTTCCAGGTGGCGGGTACGCGCCATACCAAGCGTCATGCTTGCCGTCGCCGGTAGCACGTGTCCTCTTCCGCGTCTGTCCGACGCCAGCACAGCCGCGTGCTCGTCAACTCCGTAATTCGCCCCTCGGTCGTCGAGGTGATACCCAAGGCGGAGACGGTCATAGTCAGTATGTCGCCGCGTAGCGTCCACGTTCCGCGAGCCGATATGGTGGTCGCCCCGATCGAGTTTGTCGAAACAAGCGTACCGCCACGCTCAAAGGTGAGGATCACGCCGTCGGGGTCCGCCTCGCCGGTCTCGTAGTCTTCTATCTGCCACCGGCCCACCAAGCGCTCTGCCGTTGGCCTCTGCGTATCCTGCTTATCCGTCGCCTCCTCGCAGGCCATCAGCGCCAGCGCTACCACGAGGAACAGCGCCGCCACGTGGTGACGGGTAGATCGCTTCACTATTTCATTCATCATGCGCGACACCGTAACACGCCGCCGGGTGCGCGTCATGCCGCGGCGCCGTTTGTGCTGCCGGCTGCCAGCACGATGGTGACCGGGTCACGTCACTGCGTAGCGTAATCTCGGTGGCAAGTCGGGCAACCCGTCGCGGAGCCACGTCGTGCGGGTCATTGGGGCAGCGCTTGAGTAGCCGCCAGGCACAGGTGCCATGACGAGGGTGCTCACACCGGATGCGCCGATTCATGTTGCCGCCGACGAGTCGTGATCGCCGGGGCGGGCTGTGCCGTTCGATGCTCGTTCTGCTCGCACTCGGGACCGGCCTCCAGGATCTCGTCTATGCGGTCGGCGATGCGTTGGGCCGGGCCGCGGAGCTGGCCGATGGTCCAGTCGGCCGCGTAGCCCTCGGTCACGTCGGTGGGGCGGGCGTGGTTGACCAGCCGCTTGGTCAGCGAACGCGGCAGGGTCAACTCGCGGTCGGCGATCGTGATCAGGCAGTTGCGGAAGCCGTGGAACCAGAACTTCCTGCCGCCCGCGCGCGAGATGGGGGCATAGAGATGGGTGAGCACCGAGACGTGGCCCGACCGGCTCGCCGGCGACGGGAACACCCAGCCATTGCCGCCGGTCTCGCTCCGCCGCCATTCGAGGATCGACGCAAGCTGCCGGGTGATCGGCAGTTCGAGCGGGGTACCGGTCTTGGTGTGCGGCACGTGCACGACCCCGCGCGCCAGGTCCACGCGCTCCCAGCGCAGCGTCAATATCTCTCCCCGCCGCATCCCGGAGTACATCGCGACCCAGAAGATCGAGCGGAGCGCCGGGTCCTTCACCACCGCCTCGATGCCGCGCTGCCAGTACGGCAGGGCTTCCGCCGGTGACGAGATCACCCGCCGCACGATCGGGTTGAACCGCCCGCCCGCTGCCAGCCACAGGTCGACCGGGTTGCGCAGTCCCTCGTGGTCGACGCAGGCGCGCCGGTAGACGGAGCGCAGCAGCGAGATTACCTGGTTGCCGATCGCCCAGCCGTGCTCGCGGCTGAGCAGGATGAAGCGCGCCTCCACCTCGCGGCGCTCGATGGCGTCCAGCGGGCGCGACAGCCAGTCGGCAAGATGGCGTTCGATGGCGCTGCGGTAGGTGCGACCGGTCTTCGCCGAACGGAAGGACTTGGCACTCAGGTAATCCAGGAACGCCTCATGCAGCGTCGGCATGCTCCGCGCCCGCGCCCGCTTGTCCGCCGGATCCTGGCCGTCGGCCACCTTGCCGAGCATCTGGTAGGCGATTCGGCGTGCCTGGTCCGGCGTCACGGGGCCGAAGCGCCCTATGACCACGCGCTTGTTGGGCGCCCTGCGTCCGCCGTTGCCGGCGCGGTAGTTGACGATGAACGACTTGAGCCCCGACGGCTGGACCCGAACGCCGAACCCGATGAGCTTGTCGTCCCACGCGATGAACGGCTTGTCGGACGGCTCCAGCGCATCCACGTTCCGTTTGTTCAGCGTCAGCCTGAGCCGCGCCGTGCGCTTCCCGGTGGTCGATCCCATGCGGTCTGAACGGTTCCAAAAGGATACGATTCGATCAACACGAGGCTCAACACCGGGTCAACCGGGTGACGATCGGGGCTTGATCGCGCCCGTCGTGTACACGGGAACGCCACCAACAGAACTGTAATCCCTTCGCTCGGACACATCGATTGAAGCCGACCAAGGGTCGATTTTTTCGATGACACAGAGGGTTGCACGCCCGATGAAATTCGCGGCGTTCATTTCGTTAATCGTTTCCGTGGCGGTCCTGTTCGCCGCCTGTGCAGGCGCGGTGGGCCCTCCGGGCAAGGATGGCGCGCCTGGCGCTACCGGCCCGCAGGGTCCGAAAGGAGAGCCGGGGCAACCGGGCGAACCCGGAGAACCAGGAGAACCAGCACCGCTGCCGTTGACCGGCCGTACCGGTCCGGTAGTCCTCGACAGCCTGAACGCGGGTGACGACGAAGACGAAGCCACAGAACACATGATCGATCTGATGGAGGCTGGCTACTTCCACGGAGGGGCCGAACCCTTCATGTTCGAGATAACCGGTGTTACGGATTCGGATGGGACGACAGCGATTGACGTGACAGACGAGACTGCCGACGATCTGACGGCCGAAATTGACAACGGTATGCTCAAGGTCAAGTTGGTTGGCACTACCACCTTCACCGACGACGACTACGTGACCGGTTACACTATTGCGTTGAAGGCGGTCGATGCGAATAGCGAGTTGGCTGTGTCTTCGGTCATCATCAAGCCCAACCGGGCTCCGGTTCTCGTAACCGGCGTTACCGCCACAGACGGAGACCTTGTGGATCCCAACGACGCATACGTGATTGGTACGATGTCCGGCGAGGTCGATGGAGACACCGCGGAGGGTATCCAGCCGCGAGGCGACGGCGCGGCGTCGTGCAGCATGTTCAACATGTGCGAGCTTACGCTCTTCTCGGATGATGGTGACGGTGAAATTGATGTTTCAGTCACTTCCGCAACCGACGGCAAGTACTCTTGGTCCGTGAAGGATGGCAAACTCACACTGACCGGACTGGCATCGACATGGGGCACGAGCGCCGATGACCCCGTCGACGTAGACGTAATGGCTACGGATGAAGGGGGTTTGTCACTTGAAGTCACCTTCATGCTGAGCGTAAACGCTCCGCCGATGCTGTCCGCCGCCGCCGCCGATGTAGACAGAAGTGTCGAATTCACATTAGGTGCTACGGCGGGTCTATCACTGATTAACCAAGCAGGGGCTGTTGCACTGTTTGAGGATCCAGAAAACGACACTGTCGTGGCGACTTTCGAATCAGCGAATGAGTCGATCATAACGGTAGGCGAATCTGACGGTTCTGTGGTTCCGGTATCAAGGGGTACCACTACGATCACAGTGACCGGTACCACCGGTACCCAAGGGGCCGATACTGGCGGCCTTGGGCAGAGCGCCAAACTCGAGTACACAGTCACCGTGAAATAGACCCGAACCTCTCTGAATCGGGCACGAGAGCCGCCGAGCGTTGCTTCGGCGGCTCTTTTTTTGGGTGGCGCCCGGTATTCGTGTGCTCTCATCGGGAGGTGAGCAGCCGAGAACAGGTGAGAGGTTGCGATTCTCTATCGATATCGAACCCGACAGTCCTTCCAGCCAGCCGGGAGTGCCAATCCCCGCCAACCAGCGTTGCGCCTAGCCCGCCTCGGACAACCGCCGTCCGCTGCACCTGAGGGACATGACCGCCGGATAGTGGACATTTTGTGAAGAGCGGCCTATAGTTCGTGTGCGATGGTCCACCAGCGCGCTGAGCCTGGGCGGGCGACAATCCTGAGAGAACGTATAATTTGAATCATCAATCCCGAGCATGCTCGTTCTTTGGACATTGTAAGGTTCCGCACCTGCCGCGAATGAGCATGGGGGGCTTCGTGACGTTCGTGGTCATCTGGGCGCTTGGTGTGCTGGGCGTGGGTGAGGTGGGGGCGGAGGGGACCGATGTGCCGGCGGTGAGCAAGGTCAGCATGTTCAGCGCGCCGGCGAGCGGGGATACCTACCAGTTTGGGGATCCGATCGAGATCAGGGTGGACTTCGACCGGCTGGTCACGATTACGGGGACGCCGCAGGTCAACCTCACGGTGGGCAGCAACACGCGGGCCGTCGGGATCACGGGGCCTGCCGTCCACTTCCGGTCGCGCACCAGTTCGCTGTTCTTCAAGTACACGGTGGTGGCGGCGGACAGCGATGCGGATGGCATCAGTGTCGCGGCCGATGCGATCAGCCTGAACGGGGGCAGCATCAAGGCGGCGGCGGACGGCACCACCGACGCGGACCTGACGCACACCGCGTTGACGCCCGGCTCGGGCCACAAGGTGGACGGCAGCAAGAACGAGGTGCCGGTGGTGAGCAGCGTCTCGTTCGTCGGCTCACCGGCGGGCGGAGAGACCTACGAGCTCGGCGAGACCATCGAGCTGAAGGTCGAGTTCCACCGGTTCATCGACTATTCGAGCGGGCTGCAGATGGAGCTGACCATCGGCGGGCAGACCGCGCTGGCGAGCCATTCCCACGGCCGCGGGTTCGGCGGCGGGGTTACCGAGATCTACTTCGACTACGACGTGCAGGCGGACGACTTCGACGCCGACGGGATCAGCATCGCGGCCAACGCGATCCGCCTCAAGGACGACGGCTACATCAGGGCCGCTTCCGACAGCAGCCTGAATGCCAACCTGTCGCACGCGGCGGTGTCCGACGACGCTACCCGCAAGGTGGACGGCTCCCTGGTAGCCGGCCCCAAGGTAACCGAGGTTCGATTCAACGGCACCCCGAAGAGCGGCAACGCCTACCAGAGCGGCGAGACGATACAGGCGCAGGTATGGTTCGACCGGCTGGTGACCGTCACCGGCAGCCCCACGGTGGAACTGACCATCGGGTCCCAGACCAGGCAGGCGGCCCTGACTTCCACCAGTACCGGCGTGCGCGGCCTCGGCTTCGACTACACGGTGCAGGAGAACGACGCGGACGGCGACGGCATCAGCATCGCGGCCAACGCGATCCGCCTGAACGGCGGCACCATCAAGGCCACCGACGGCACCACCGACGCCGTGCTCACCCACTCCGCGGTGGCGGCCGACTCCAGCCGCAGGGTAGGCGACGCGACGGCGCCGCCCCCGGCAACCACCGCCCCGGCGGTGAGCAGCGTATACTTCGGTTCCTCGCCCGCGGGCGGCGGCACCTATCAGCGCGGCGAGACGGTCGACGTGCGGGTGCAGTTCACCGGGCGCGTGGCGGCGACCGGCAGCCCTCAGGTCGCGTTGACCATCGGCAGCGCCACCAGGGCGGCGAGCTACTACGGCAACCACTACGGGCGCACGCTGTCGTTCCGCTACACGGTGCAGGCCGCGGACAGCGACGGCGACGGCATCAGCATCGCGGCCGACGCGCTCACCCTGAACGGCGGCAGCATCACGTCGAACGACGGCACCACCGCCGCGGTACTGACCCACGCCGCGGTGGCGGCCGCCGGCGGTCACAAGGTCGACGGCAGCCAGGTCACCGCGCCGGGGGTCACCGGCGTGTCGATCTCCTCGCGGCCGCGCGGCGGCACCACCTACGTGCTCGGCGAGGCGATCGTGGTGCAGGTCCGGTTCAGCGAGGCGGTTACGGTAACCGGTTCGCCGCGCCTGGCGTTGAGCGTCGGCAGCGCCACCCGGAGCGCCGGTTTCGTGCGCTCGAGCGGCAGCACGCTGTGGTTCCGCTACCGGGTGCAGGACACCGACCGCGACGACGACGGCATCGGCATCGCGGACGGCGCGCTGAGCCTGAACGGCGGCACCATCCAGGACCGCGAGCGCAATGCCGCGCGGCTCGGGCTCGGCAGCCACGCCGTCGCGAACGCTGCGGGCCACCTGGTCGACGCGAGCCTGCGCGATACCACGCCGCCGTCGGTCAGCAGCGTCGCCGTCACCTCCACGCCGCAGAAGGGCGGCACCTACGTGTTCGGGGAGACGGTCACCGTGGAGGTGCGGTTCAGCGAGCCGGTGACGGCGTCCGGTTCGCCGCGGCTGGCGCTGACCGTCGGCGGCGCCGGGCGTACCGCGGTGTACGCGTCTTCCCGGCTGCAGGTGGTGCGCTTTCACTACGTGGTCGGCGACGGCGACGCGGGCGCCCTGAGCGTCGCGGCCGGCGCGCTGAGCCTGAACGGCGGCGCCATCCTGGACGCGGCCGGCAACGCCGCGGTGCTCGGTCTGGGAAGCGCGGCCGGCACGCTGGCCGCCACGGTCAACGGCGTGCGCAAGGATGAAGACCCGCCGGTGGTGCGCAGCGTGCAGTTCGAGTCCACCCCGCCCGGCGGCGACACCTACGAGCGCGGCGACATCGTGCAGGTCGCGGTGGGCTTCTCGGAGGCGGTGACCGTCACCGGGCAACCGCGGCTGGCGCTGGCCGTGGGCAGCACCGTGCGCTGGGCCGGGTACCACTCCGCCGCGGGCAGCACCGTCCACTTCCGCTACACGGTGCAGGAGGAGGACAACGACCCCGACGGCGTGGAAGTGTCCGCGAGCGGCCTGCTCCTGAACGGCGGCACCATCATGGATGCCGCCGGCAACGCGGCCGACCTGAGCCTGGGGGCGGCCGCGATCGGATCGGGCCACGCGGTGTACGGCGGCGCGGCGCAGGCAACGGTGCCGACACGCGCCGCCGTCACCTCCGCACCGAGCAGCGGCGACACCTACACCCGCGGCGAGAGCGTCGACGTGGAGGTGCAGTTCAACAAGGAGGTGACGGTGACCGGGAGCCCGGTGCTGGAGCTGACCATCGGCTCCGAGCCGGCCTCCTCCACGGCGCGGGGCGGGTACGCTCCGGCGGGCCCGCGGGCGAGCGCGTCAAGTGCGGTGAAGCGCACGGCGGCGCTGGTGGCGAGTGCCGGCGAACGGCTGGTGTTCCGCTACGTGGTGCAGCAGTCGGACGGTTCGGCGGACGCGAGGATCATCATCGCGCCGGACGCGCTCGGGCGCAGCGCCGGCAGCATTACCGACGCCATCGGCGCGCGGCTCGACCGGGCCAACCTGTCGCTGGACACGGCGGAGGTGGTGCACGGCGACCTGGTGGACGGCTCGCAGAGCGCACCGGCGGCGGCGCGGCTGGTCACGGTGGCATCCACCCCCCAGGCCGACCGCACCTACCGCCGCGGCGAGCACCTGCTGGTGGACGTGCAGTTCGACCGCGGCATCACGGTGTCGGGGTCCCCGCAACTGGAACTGACCATCGACAACGCCGCCGGCGCCGCACGGCGCGCGCGCTTCGCATCGGCGGACCACGACACCATCCGCTTCCGCTACGACGTGCAGTCGGACGACCGCGACGACGACGGCATCGCGATCGCCGCGGACGCGCTGCACCTGAACGGCGGGTCGATCCGGGCGGCCGGCGGCGGGGCGGCGGACACCGGCCTGCAGCAGGCGCAGATCGTGGTCCCGGCCGACAAGGTGGACGGCAGCACGACCGAGACCACGCCGCCGGTGGTGACGTCGGTGGCGATCGTGTCGCCGCCGGCCGGCGGCACCTACCGGAGCGGGGACCGGGTAGCGGTGGAGGTGACCTTCAGCGAGCCGGTGGCGGTAACCGGCCGCCCGCAGTTGGCGCTGCGCATCGGCACCGCCGCGCGGACGGCGGCGATGGCGGGTGGCACGCGGCGGGCGCTGGAGGTGATCGGCTTTACCTACACGGTGCGCGGCGGGGATGCGGGCGGCGAGGACATTACCATCCCGGCGGACGCCGTGCACCTGAACGGCGGCACGATTCGCGACGCGGCCGGCAACGACGCCGACCTGAGCAGCAGCGAGGTGCTGCCGGCCACGGCGCAGGCGGCCGCGGGCGCGCAGATCGGCTGCAAGGCACCGGCCCCGTCCACCGGCTCCGGGCTGGCGGCCGTGCGCACGTCCGCGCGCGGGCACACGGCGTCGGCGGGCGGCGGGTCGTCGAGCGCCGGACCGGCGCCCGCCAACCCCGGCTTCGACGTGACCCTGGAGCTGGACGAGCACCGCGACGGCAGCGAGCAGCCGGTGGAGCTCGGCTGCGTGGCGGTCTCCGGCGCCGGCGACCGCACCAATTCCGGCCGGCGGTTCACGTACGCGATCGCCGAGGGCGACCGCTCGCGATTCCTGGTCGGCACCGCCGACGGGCTGTTGCGCTACGTCGGCACCGGCGAGAACGCCGCCGTCACCGCGCAGTACGTGCTCACCGTGACCGCGACGCCCGCCGACCGCGGTGCGGCGACCGAACTCTCGGTGCGCATCGTGATCGTGCGGATCGACGACGACGGCGTGGTTACCCTGTCCACCGGGCAGCCGCTGATCGGGCAGCCGGTGACCGCCGCGCTGGCCGACCGCGACGGCGTGCAGCCGGGCAGCGCGGCGTGGCAGTGGTGGCGGCGCACGGGAGCGAGCGGCCGCTGGCGCGCCATCGAGGGGGCCACCGCGAGCAGCTACACGCCGGCGCCGCACGACGGCGGCCGCCGCCTGCAGGCGCGGGTGGAGTACCGCGATGCGTACGGGGCGCAGGCCGCGGCGAGCGCGCAGACCGGCGCGGTGGACCTGGAGCCGGCGCGCCGCGAGCGGATGCTGCAGGTTGGCCTGGCCGGCCTCGGACGCACCATCGGGTCGACCGCGGTGGACGTGATCGGCGAGCGCTTCTCGGCGGCGATGCGCGACGGCGAACCCGATGCCGGCGCCGTGGAGCTGACCCTGAACGGGCGGTCGCTGGCACTGCCGGCCGCCGCCGGCGCCGCGGCACAGCCCGGCCCGGCACAGCCCGCCACGGCACTGCGCGGCGCGGCGCTGGTGGACGTGGCCGAGGCGCTCGGCGTGCGCGTGCGGGCGGACGGTTCGCCGGCCGTGGATGCACCGTCGCTGCCGCACCTTCTCGCGGACAGCGCGTTCCGCGCCGGTGACGGCCCGCGCGGCACCGGCTGGGGCGCCTGGGGCTCGGGCGACCTGAGCGGCTTCAGCACCGAGGTCGACGGCTTCGAGCAGGAGGCCACCGTGGCGTCGGGCTACGTGGGCGTCGACTACCGCTTCGCGTCGGGCGCCCTGGCCGGGCTGGCCGGCTCCTACAGCGACCTGGAACTCACCTCCTCGAGCGCGCGGGACGGCGAGGCGATTGTGGAGGGGTGGCTGGCGCACGTCTATCCGTACGGGCTGTGGATGCCGGAGCGCTGGCTGGGGATCTGGAGCCTGGCCGGGGTCGGCGTCGGCACCGTGGAACTGACCGACGCCGGCGGCGCCAAGCGGGGCGGCGTGCTCACCTGGCTCGGCGCCGCCGGCAAGCGCGCCGAGTTGTGGTCTGCCGGCGGGTTGTCGGTGGCCGCGAAGTCGGACGGCCTGGTGACCGGCCTCACCACCCGCGGGGAGTTGCCCGAGGTGAGCGCCCACGCCTGGCGCGCGCGGGTGCTGGTGGAAGCCGCCGTGGCGTGGCGGATGGGCGATTCCCGGATCGACGGACTGGTGGAGCTGGGCGGACGCCTGGACGGCGGCGACGCCGACCGCGGCCTCGGCGCCGAGGCCGGCGCGGAACTGAGGTTCACGGACACCGGCACCGGGTTCGAGCTCGGCGGGCGCGGCCGGCTGTTGCTGAT
This sequence comes from Spirochaetaceae bacterium, assembly GCA_028821475.1. GTDB lineage: Bacteria > Spirochaetota > Spirochaetia > SZUA-6 > Bin103 > Bin103. The sequence continues at coordinate 71,660 of JAPPGB010000076.1, read as the reverse complement.
GCACGAGGCAGCCAGGCTGCACGACTGGGGGGCGGGCCTGACGCTGACCTGGAAGCCGGCGGGCAGCGGCACGGGTCTGGCCGTGTCCGTGGCGCCCACCTGGGGCACGCCCGGCGGCGCGGCGAATGCCTTGTGGCGCGACGGCACGTTGCTGATGGCGCACGCCGCGGCAGCCGGCGGCGCGCCCGAGCCCGGAGCGGCTGCGGGGCTGCCGTGGCTGCCGGAAGCGGTAGACCTGGAGGTTGCCTACAGAGTGCGCGTGGCCGACGGCCGCGGCCGGGTGGGACCGTTCGCGGAGCTGGCCCTGCAGGACGCCGCACCGCATCGTGTGCGCACCGGCGTGACGCTGCACCTGTCCGGCCCCGCACACCCGCACGAGTTGGCAATCGAGGCGTACGGCGAACGCACGTTCGGCCGCGGCGATCCGGCGCACCTGCGGTTCGGCTTCGGCGGATCCCTGGAGTACTGACGATGAGTCGGAACGGTCACTCCGCGACATGGAGGACAATGACAACCGATGACCACGCATCGCCCACCGGCCGGCTCTTTCGGACGAGCACCGCGGTGATGAGCCCTCCGGTGATGAGGCCTCCGGTGATGGGCCCTCCGGTGAAGGATACGGCGGCGAGACACCCGTCACGCGCCACGTCGGCGGCACGCGGGAACGGGCGCGCCGGCAGGCCTAAGCGCGGGGCCGCCAGGTACTGGCGCGCCAGCGTGGCCGGCTGGGCATGCGCGCTCGTACTGGCGGCCTTGGCCGGCTGTGAAGAGGCGGCGCCCGGCGACGGCGCACCCGGCGACGGCGACCGCGCCGCCGAGCAACGGAAGGCGGGCGAACGGTTCCGTGACTGTTCGGCGTGCCCGGAAGTGGTGGTGGTGCCGGCCGGCAGCTTCCGGATGGGCTCCCCGGCGGGCGAGGCCGGCCGCGACGGCGACGAGGCCGAGCGCCGCGTGACCATCCGGGACGCGTTCGCCGTCGGCGTGCGCGAGGTCACCTTCGCCGAGTGGGACGCGTGCGCGTCCGCGGGTGGCTGCGGCGGCTACCGTCCCCCCGACGGCGGCTGGGGCCGCGGCCGCCAGCCGGTGATCAACGTGAGCTGGGACGACGCACAGTCATACGTGGCGTGGCTCTCCCGCAAGACCGGCGCCGAGTACCGCCTGCTCACCGAGGCCGAGTGGGAGTACGCCGCCCGCGCAGGCACCACCACCCCGTTCCACACCGGGGCCACCATCGCCACCGGCCAGGCCAACTACGACGGCCGCGCCCAACCCTACGGCCCCGGCGTGCCGGGTCCGTACCGCGGCCACCCGATCGCCGCCGGCTCCCTGGCCCGCAACCGCTTCGGCCTGTACGACGTGCACGGCAACGTGGCCGAGATGGTGGCCGACTGCTACGACGCCGGCGGCAGCGGCAGCTCCTGCACCCGCCGTGTCGTCCGCGGCGGCTCCTGGGCATCCGCCCCCCGCCTGCTCCGCTCCGCCTACCGAAGCTGGTGCGCCCCCACCCTCCGCTCCCCCCAAACCGGCCTCCGCATCGCGCGCCACCTGTAGCATCGTAATTGACTACTTAATCGAGATTTACAGGTGTGACTCAGGCGTGCTCGAGTTGCTGCCGCATATTATTCCCTTGACAACCTCTCTCCGGTGCAGCAAGTTGGTGCCGTTGGCCTGTTGTATGGTTTCCGCCACTACGAGGAATCAAATATGGCACCAGATGATCGACATCTGGCACTATTCAAGATATTTCGGAGGTCGGGTCAATCGCGCTGCGAGGATCAACCAGTGGCGAATCGGAGCCCACGCCGTTGTAGCTGCCGGGGTTTCGGCATCCTTGCTCGGATTCTTGCCATCTTGGGCAGCACTCCCTGGGAACATCATCGTTGTTGTATTCTCTGTGTATTCACTGGTTCATGACTATTCCCAGCACCTCGCGACGCTTCGGTATATTAGCGACGAGTGCGATACCATCAAAACGAGGGTCCGGTCGTTGTGGGCAGACGTGGAAAACAGTAGAGTGAATACGGAAGAAGCACACCGTCGATGGCGTGAGCTGGAACGGGAAATAGACAGGGTTACGTCCAAAGACCAAGCCCCGCTCGACGATAAGTTGAGCAGGGAGGCAGAAGAAGCAGCTATCGAGATTGTCAAAGAGGAGACGGCGGTACAAGTATAAGACCGATGACCCAGATGTTCGTGGCCGTCCACCGAGGACTGTGCCAAGACCATCTCCGCCCCCTCGTCCGGCTCCACCACCACCTTCGCCACCCCCGGACCGAGATACCAATCAACCCACTCGGTAGAATGGGTTCGGCCGGGGGCTACGGTGCGTGCCGGGCGTCCTGGTTGCGCCGACCGAAGGTGCGCGGCGTGAAACCGTCGGCGTTGGTGATGCTGGCGCTGCTGCCGGTGGCCCGGATCACGTACAGGCCCTGCCGTGCGGCATGGACGGTCACGGATGCATCGGCCTTGAGGTAGGCCACCGCCCCGTAGATGCTCCGGCTGGCGAATTCCGGCATCAGCTCCGCAAAGTCCTGCAACCGTTCCACGAAGTAGTCGACGTCGGCGACCTTGAGGGTGGTTTTCACCTCCACCACCACGACCTCCTCGCCGTTGACGGCCAGAATGTCGAATTCCCAGCGCCGCTCCCCGTAGTTCTTCCTCGCGTTGGTTATCGTGTGGTCCACGGCGACGCCGCGCCGATTCAGCAAATTCACGAGGTCGCCCTCCACCAGCGACTCCATCAACTTGCCCCACTGCCCGTTGAACAGCTCGTCGAGCTTGCGTGGACGGGCTTGATAATGGCGGCGGGCACGGGTTATACCCTCGATACATTGCGAGCGCCGGTCAGCCGGAATGTGTAGAATGAGCGACATAAGCGGCGCCTGGTGCAGGTGCAGGGAGGTTCTCGTGCGTGAACTGATTACGAAGGCCGGGTTGGCGAAGCCGACCGACCATTCCGGCCGCCCGCCGCCCGCCGCCCGCGCCCGGCACGCCTCACCGCTCACTGCCGGAGCCGGCCCGCGCACCGGATCATGCGGCCGGAGGCCGGCGGCATCGGCGTGGATGGTGAGCGCCGCGTGATCTCCTCGGTGCCGGGCCAGGGCCACCGGAGGATGCCGCCATGGGACTGATCGCCCAGGCCGTCGAACAATTCGTCCTGCCGGTCGTCGTGCGCATGCGCCTGGCGCGCGAACTGCGGGAGTCCGGGGTCGCCTACGACCTCACCTCGGACGAGGTGCGCGCCGACCCGTATGCGACCTACCGCCAGTTGCGCAGCGTCGACCCCGTGCACCGCATGCGGCTGGTGGACGCCTGGGCCCTGACCCGCTACCAGGACATCGAGGCGGTGCTGCGCGACCACAAGCGGTTCGGCAACGCCGGCCGCGTCCTGGTCGAAACCATTCCGCTGAGCCTGCTCGACATCGACCCGCCGGCGCATACCCGGCTGCGGCTGCTGGTCTCCAAGGCGTTCACGCCACGGGCGGTGGCCAAGCTCGGCGCCCGCATCCAGGAGCTCGCCGACGAACTGCTGGACGCGGTTGCCGGCAAGGAGTGTTTCGACCTCATCGCCGCCCTCGGCTACCCGCTCCCGATCACCATCATCGCCGAAATGCTCGGCGTCCGGCCGCGCGACATGGACCGGTTCGAGCAGTGGTCGCATGCCCTCGCCCTCAGCGTCGATCCCATGCTCGGCCGCGACCAGGTACACGCCATCGAGTACGCCCAACAGGAGGCGTACGCCTACTTCGAGACCATTATCGCCGACCGCCGCGGGCAGCCGCGCGACGACCTGGTGAGCGCCCTGATCGCGGCGGAGGAAGAGGGCGACCGCCTGTCCCACGAGGAGCTGCTGTCGGTGATGCTGCTGCTCCTGGTGGCCGGCAACGAGACCACGCGCAACCTGATCGGCAACGGCATGCTCGCGCTGCTCAAGAACCCCGATCAACTGCAGCGCCTCAGAGACCAGCCGGAACTGCTCGACTCGGCCGTCGACGAGCTGCTGCGCTACGACAGCCCGGTGCAGCTCAACGGTCGCAAGGCGCTCGAAGACGTGCAACTCGGCGGCAAGCGCATCCGCGCCGGGCAGGTGGTAATCTCCCTCGTCGGCGCTGCCAACCGGGATCCGGAGGTGTTCGCCGATCCCGATTCGCTCGACATCGGACGCCGGGAGAAGAGCCATCTCTCCTTCGGCCGCGGCATCCACTACTGCCTCGGTGCGCCGCTCGCGCTGTTGGAGGCGCGCATCGCCTTCGCCAGCATGCTGAAGCGCTTCACCTCGATCCGGCTCGCCCTCGAGCCCCGCCACCAGCAGGGCGTGGTGCTGCGCGGCGTCGAGCAACTGTGGATCGAGGTCTCACGCGCGGACAGGAGCGCTCCGCCGCCGGTACGTTGATCCAGCCGGGCGCCGTTGGATGCCGCATCGCGCACGATTCGTGACCAAACCGTGAATCTTTCGCTCAATACGGTCTTTTCTTCGTGAACATCGGTTGACAGGCAGTCAAGGCAGTGCCGAACTGTCAGCGAGCAAGGCCGTCAAGCGCGCCGTGGTGGCGCCATGGTGGTGCCGTGGTCGGCTGGTCTTGAAACACGGTGATGGAGGATCGAGTGATAAAGCACGGACGAACTTTCGCGGAGTTGGCGCTCGTCGCCGCGGCGGTGCTATTGGTTGCCGCCTGCAGCCAGGGCCCCGGGGAGCCACCCGACCCGCTGCCCACGTGGTCACCTCCGGACTGGATGCACGGCACCTGGGGTGACGCGATGAGCCCTGATGGTACGGCGATCATGGGGACGGTAACGGTGTCTGCCCGCAACGTGGTGGTAGCTATCCAGGTCGGCGGCCAAACTGAAGGGTTCGACTTGGCGCAGCTTGCCGAACAAGGTGTCGCATCCATTCAGCCTGTTGCCGACACATCGGGCACGGGCACGCGCGAATTCGGCATCGTGATCACGCCGAACGCCGGGGGCCCCGTCAACACGTTCCTCTGCACCGAAGTGGACTCCACCACGATGGACTGCCTCTGGACCCAAACGCCGCCACCCACGGACGAGACACCCCCCGTTGCTATCCGTTTGACCAAGCAGCCCGGATAGCAAAGGGCCTTTACCGCGCACGTCCCGGGCAATCGCTGGCGACGAGACCACGTCATCCCACGCGTGACGGAGTGCGGCGCTCCGCTCTCCGCCGGCGCTTTGTCGTCCGCGGCAGCGGCAACGGACACGGAACGGGCGCCGGCCAACCAGCGCTGACCGGCGCCCGCATCCTCCGGGCGACGTCAACCTCCCGTCACTTCCCGCTGCGCCGGTCCGCGAAGTAGTAACTGGTCGCCGCCGTTACCAGCGTCACGACCGGTGAGACCAGGACGGCGAACTTGTCAATGTCGCCGACCTCGATCACGCCGGCCGCCACCATGGTCAGCAGTGAGATCAGCATGACAGCCAGGATCATGACGAGATGGTAGGCGAGTCGTCGTCGCGCCGTGTCTTCCTGCGGCCGCGGATCGTAACTCTCGCCGCCCTCCGGCGTCCGAGCATCCTGAGTCCCTACTTCCGTCGAGCGATCGGCTCCCGCATCGGTGGAGCCGCCCGCCGGCATGCCCGCGGCACCGCCTCCTGCCGGACCGCTGCCGTCGGTCCACTCCCCGGCACGCCGGGAAGAATCCCCGTCCCGTTGCTGCCGGCGGCGCAGGCCCGCGTGTCTCAACAGATCGCGCGCGGCGTGCACCACCGCCACCGAGAACGCCGCCGCCGCCAGGACAACGGACAGATGATGCGTCAGTTCGACGTTCATCATTGCCTCCTCGTGAGACGCCCCAGGTTGTAAAAGGCGCTCCCTATACTCCTTATAAAGGGCGTCTCGTCCGTGGCGCTTCTACCGCGCATGATTTTTTCTCATGACGGGCGTAAAGTGGCCCGCAGTCGCCGATGGCACAGAACTTGCATTGTCGTAGTTGCGCTACTCGCGAACGGTGAAAACGTGAGTGCCAAGGCGATCGCCACAGCCACCGTCGCGGTGGCCCTGCCGGCCGTACCGGTAGCCGATACCGGTCCTGCAGCGCCGCCCGCTGCAACAACGCATGGACGCCGTGGTCGCCGACGCTCTGACGCCCACCGGACCGAACCGGGCGCAGACGTGGCAGGAGTCCGCCGCGGCCTCCACGCCCTGGCCGACCCCGTTCGCCAACACCGAGGGCGCGTTGACCGGCCCCCGGCGCCCAACCAACGGCTCACCTCCGCCGGCACCCCATACGCCACGGGACGCCGCCGCCATCCGACTCGTATTCTTGGCACCGTTGATCTGACCAGCACAACTCCCTGTGAGTCGGCCTTGGGCACGCTCGTCACAAAGTGCCGATGGTGGTCACCTGCCCTGCCGATTCACTGGCGCGTAGGCCGCAATGCTGATCGCTTCGGCGCCGAAGTCGTCCGCCTGCACGTCGTAGTCGAAGCTATATCGGCAACGCCGCCGCCGAACCCACGGCCGTGGGAGTGGCTCGCCAGCCCCGTGTGCCCGCCGATCGTCAACTCCAACTGCAGGCCGCTTGAATAGTCGATGAACCCGGTGCAACTCGACTGTCAGCTCAATGGTCTCGCCGAGCTCGAAGGTTGCTCCGCCCGCCGGTGAGCCGACGAACGAGACACCGCTCACCACCGGCACCTAGTTCTTGCTGCCGTCCACCCTGTGGCCCGAGCCCGGCGTCAACGCCGCGTGGGTCAGATCGACGTCGGTGGTGCCATCGGCGGCCGCCTTGATGCTGCCACCGTTGAGGCTGATCGCATCGGCCGCGACACTGCTGCCGTCCTCGTCGCTGTCCGCCGCCACCACCGTGTACTCGAAGAACTGCGAACTCGTGCGCGACCGGAAGTGAACCGCAGGCCCCGTGAGCCCGACGGCTTGCGTGTTGTCCCCCACCGTGAGGTTGATCTGCGGCGTCCCGGCAATCGAGGCCAGCCGGTCGAAGTCCACCCTGACCTCGACCGGATCGCAAACTGATAGGTGTCCCCGCTCGCCGGCGCGCTGAACATGCTGACCTCGCTCACCGCCGGCACATCGGTCCCCTCCGCCCCCACCTCGCCCACGCCGAGCACACCAAGCGCCCCGATCACCACAAACGTCACGAAGCCCGCCCTGCGCGTGGCGCGCCGTACAATGTCCAGCACGCGAGCCATCGCGTAATTCATGACGTAATGTACACTATTAGGCAAGATTGGACGCGCAGGGTGGCCACGCCAAGATGGACTTCCTGCACACACGCCATGGCTATGATCCACAGAGTGTCCACTATCCAGCGTCAAGCCACTCAGCGCGGTAACGTCTTTGTAGCGTTGCACCTTGCGCCCACCGAGACGCATCCGCGGCTCAAGTAGGGCCGAACAACCCGGCAGTATGCCTCGCGGCCCCGTGGCGCCGTGAGGTTGTCGCCCAGGAAGGAATCCTTATCAAGCCGACATGGGGCTAGATACGAAAGAGGCCCCGCGAAGCAGCCTTCTCAGGTTTGCTTCTTGCGGGGCCTCCCGAATCCTCGGTCTTGGCAAGCGTTCAGCAAGTCATGTCAGGCTTACTGAACGCTCGTTGCGAGCAATTCGTTACAACCTACTGGTTCACAGTAAGCATGAACGTGGCTTCGCCACGTTGCACCAGACTGGTGCCTCCGGTTGGCTCCGTCGCGACTATCGTCACGGGGGTCGTACCACCGTTCGACGAGGCCGGGGTAACCTTCATGGTGAACACGGCGGGAGTGCCCTCTTCCTCAACAATGACCGTTGCAATACTTGCGTTCACTACGTCGGCCTTGAGTGCATAGGTAAGGGCGGTGTCGTCACCGTCCGGGTCCGAAAAGAACCCATCCAGATCGGTGATCAGGGTTCGCACCGTTCCTTCGCCGTACTTCGTGCTTAGATTCGGTATGCTACCGCTCGGTGCTTCGTCCACCGAAATATTCACGGTGGCTTCGTTCTCCATGCCACCGGCGTCGGTGATGGTGATCGTCACCTCAACGGAATCGTCGGTGGTATCGGCGTCATTGTCGTTGGTAGTCGACAGACCCCGGAATAGGATCGCGGCGCCCTTAGTACTTACGACCTCAAATGCGTCGCTGTCGAACGTAGCCGCATAACTCAGCATGTCGTTGTCGGGATCGGTACCGGGAACGGTCAGGGTGCACTCGGCTTGGTTAGCACAACTCACGTTTGTGATGTCCGTTCGTGGATTATCCAACTCTGTGTCATCAGTGCCCAAGATGAAGTTGGTCAACGTGATCTCAGCCGGGGGCTGATTCCGTCGCACGGACAAGGTCACCATCAGGTCCGGCCCAGCGTCGTCAGCGATCGTAACTGAGTAATTGTTGACAACATACTGTTCGCTCGTGACGGCCGGTGCAGGCGGATCAGCGCTGTCCATCCGAACGGCGAACGTCACAACACCGTCCTCCACCTCAGCGGTGAAGATCCTGCTAGCCGCAGCAACGGCGATTCCATCCGCATCAACAGGGTCTGCGAGAGCACCGATGGTGACTTCTCCAATGCCACCGCTGAAGAGTTCGCTCAGGTCAACCATTACCGGATCTCCAGCGGAGCCAGCCGTCGTCCCGTTATTGACGTATACCGGGTAAGTGGCTGCATCAAACGTCTTGTAGAGCGCGGATGGCCCCGGCTCGCCCGGCATGCCCGGCATGCCGGGTGCTCCAGGTGCCCCATCCTTGCCATCGGTGCCATCCTTGCCGTCTGCGCCAGGGTCGCCCTTGGGGCCGACGGCGCCTGCACAGGCGGCGAACAGGACCGCCACGGAAACGATTAACGAAATGAACGCCGCGAATTTCATCGGGCGTGCAACCCTCTGTGTCATCGAAAAAATCGACCCTTGGTCGGCTTCAATCGATGTGTCCGAGCGAAGGGATTACAGTTCTGTTGGTGGCGTTCCCGTGTACACGACGGGCGCGATCAAGCCCCGATCGTCACCCGGTTGACCCGGTGTTGAGCCTCGTGTTGATCGAATCGTATCCTTTTGGAACCGTTCAGACCGCATGGGATCGACCACCGGGAAGCGCACGGCGCGGCTCAGGCTGACGCTGAACAAACGGAACGTGGATGCGCTGGAGCCGTCCGACAAGCCGTTCATCGCGTGGGACGACAAGCTCATCGGGTTCGGCGTTCGCGTCCATCCCTCGGGACTCAAGTCGTTCCGCCCGACCCCGGCAATAGACCAGGGAGCACGCCCGTCGGTGCATGACACCGCCGCCGCACCGATCACCGCAACACGGGCAAGGCGATTGACGCAACGCGCGGGCCGCAGGTTCAATGCGGAGCGTGGACGTCGCCAACCCGATCTACGACGTGGTGTTCACGTACCTGATGCAGAACCAGCGCGTCGCCCGCCTGCTGATCGGCAGGATCACCGGCCTCGCGGTGCAGTCGCTCACCGTCAGCCCGAAGGGGACCGCCTTGCGCCGCACCCCCGAAGACCCGGAGCACGACCTGCCGCTGACGCTGCTGCGCATGACCTTTGCGGCTCGGGTTCAGACCCACGACGGGAGTGAGCGGCAGGTCCTGATCGAGATCCTGAAGGCCAACGCGCAGACCGTGATCAATCGCTTCCGGGGCTACCTGGCCCAGCGGATCGCCAGCGGGGACACCATCCTCACCCTCCCTTCGGGCCGCGCCGAAGCGGTGCCGATCGTGACGATCTACTTCCTGGGCTACGCCCCGGATGGTCTGTCGGCCGAAGCGGTGATCGACGTCTGTCCGCGGGTGACCGAGCGGCGCACGGGGCGGGAGCTTGCGGCGAGCCATCCACTGGTGGAGGGCATCCATCACCGCAGCCACATCATCCAGATCCCGCGGCTGGCGAGCCGGCGGCGGGACGATCTGGAGCGCGTGCTGGCGATCTTCGACCAGGGCTTGGTGAAGGGCAACGGACGGGGTGACGCACACGTGCTGACAATCGAAGAAGGGGAGTATCCGGCGGAGTGCGCCTTCGTGCTGCGGCAGTTGCGGGAGGCGATGGCGGAAGAAGAGGTGCGGCGCGACATGGAGGGTGAAGACCTGCTGTTCCGGGACTCGATGCTGTTGGCGCGGCAGGTGGAGCATCACGAGCGTCGTGCGCAGCAGGCGGTACAGGCGCGGCAGCGGGCGCAACAGGCGCGGCAACGGGCGGAACAGGCGCGGCAACGGGCGGAACAGGCGCGGCAACCTGCGGAGCAGGCGGAGCACGAGCGGCGCCTGCTGCTCGCGCTGGCGGTCAGCCGCCTGCATGGCCTGGGACAGGATGCCGAGGCGATCGCCGCGGCGCTGGCGGTGGATGCGGACGAGGTGCGGCGAGTCCTGTCGGGGTGACGGCCGTGCGTAGGCGGGAGACTGAGGGCCGACGAATTCGCCGTCACGAACTTGCTTGCTCACCGAATCGGCGCTTGTCCCTCCATCACGTCCGTCAGCATGGGATCATCCTGGTGCGGTGAAGGCCCGCCTTGACGCGGCTAGTGTTCTGAGAATTGTCCCGTCGCGGGCGGCCAACTGCGGTTCCCGCGTTCCACGTCGTAGCGGGGAATGCCGGGGGGCGGGGTACCGAGTGCCGGGGTGCCGGGGGTCACTGAGCGTGTTACGATTGCCCCGAAACGGAGGAATCATCGGTGATGAACCTCGTTGCCGTACCGCCCACACCGCTTGGCACCGCCAACCGTCCCGGTCCAGGACCTCCTGGCGCCGGCGCTGCCACGCCTTCCCGGTCACAGGTACTTGGCGACGGCGCCCTGCTCGGCGGGCCGTTTTCCAGCCACCGGCAAGCATGGTCGGTGGTGCTGGCCCCACGGGCGGTAAGCTCGGAGGCGAAGCCGCCGCGTCCGGAGTGGTCGGTGATCCGACCCTCAATGCCGGCGGACTTGGCGGCCGCCAGTTCCGCGTCCACAGGAGGCCCCCGTGGCCGAACCATTCAAGGCTCTCATCATCAATCCCGAGCGGAAGCCGCTCCCCACGCGACCGCGAGCTTGATCAGCCGCGCGCGGACGGTGTCGAAGCGCGCGTTGGCAAGCTCGGACTCCTTATGATCCGTCGGCATCACGATCACTCCCCGGCGTCATTCGGTATGGCTGTTTTCCGAGCCGCAGTCCGGCCGGATCAGGTTTCGCATCACCTCCACCGTAAGCACAGGAAGGTCTACTCCAGCAGCCCGCTGGTCACTCAGCCATTGGGTAACCGCATCCCGGTCCTGTTCCGCAAGTCTGAGCGAGCCGGTCACGAATTCGGTAAGCAACTGCCGTGATATCTCGTACTTGCCGCCAGCCCGCTGTGAGTCTATGACAAATACGGCGGCAGCGCGTGCCGTCGGGACCACTTTCGCCGGAGTCCCCCATATGGGACAGAACGTCGGTACGCCAGATCCAAACAGCCGCTCGCGTTCCTCCTGGCGTATTCGCTCAAACCGCTTGTGGCGTTTCTCCTGTATGATTTCCCTCAACGCATCAGCCAGCAATACGAATACCTCCAGTACTTCGGTGGCCACCATGGCGGCGGCAGCGGTCGCTATACTGTACCCCCCGATCTTGCTGATCAAGGTGTCCATGTGCGTGTGCCAAGTCCATCCGTCTTCCGGCCTCAGGTGATCCGACTCGATTACGGCCAACACACACCCTAGGCCGAACAGCGCCATGAACACTGCCGAGTAGGTACTCCTGAACCGTCTGGACACGCTCCAGATCGATTCCCTGTGTGCCGCCTACCCGCACGTCGCCGTCTTCATGATCACAACCTACCATGTTCTGCTGGCTTGTCCATTGGATTGGCCGGCGGCTCCCGTTGCCTACAGGTTGCCGGCGATGCGGAAGCCGGTCTGGGGGGAGCGGAGGGTGGGGGCGCACCAGCTCCGGTAGGCAGAGCGCAGCAGGCGGGGCGGGGATGCCCAGGAGCTGCCGCGGACCACGCGGCGGGTGCAGGAGCTGCCGCTGCCGCCGGGGTCGTAGCAGTCGGCCACCATCTCGACCACGTTGCCGTGCACGTCGTACAGGCCGAAGCCGTTGCGGGGCCAGGGAGCCGGCGGCGCCGGCTCCCTCGTCCCGGCCTGCCGCCGACGTGGCGCGTGACGGGTGTCTCGCGGCCGTGTCCATCACCGGAGGGCCAGAAGTGCGCCGCGGCCCCCACGCCGTGGCCGAGCGCGTTGCCCGCATCAACCCCTGGTTGACCGGCCCCAGTTGCCGCCCGAGCCCACTATCCGCAGTCTTGGGTCGCGCCCCATGACGGAGGCGATGTTGTGCAACGCTGCAGGCGGCGGTACATTCTGTGCAATTGCGGGGCGACCGCCGGGAGGACAGACAATGGCCGGAACAACTGATCGCGATCCGATCAGCATTGCGGGCGGGCCCCCTCGGAAGGAGGCCGACGAAGTAATCGAGCAGGTCACGTCGATCGCCCGAAGGCTACTGGATGGCCACTACGGTGAGGCGTTCGCCAAGGAGATCGCAGTTCGCCGAGAGGAGTCGTTGGCTGATGACGAACACGATACCTTCCTGGACATCACGATAGCGTTCGACGCTGAACATCCCGAGGAGTGCGACCCTGGATGGTTGGCCACCTTTCTGACCGCACTGCGGGCATCGCTCCTGGAGGCCGGGATCGAGGAATTCCCCGTCCCGTCGTACCTGTTCGAATCCAATCTGGAGCAGATTAGAGAGACCATTGGATCCGTTCAAGCTCGTTGACGCTGCCATCGACTTGATCAGGAGCGGTGTCGCAGGAAACACCGTTGTCCGCGAGTATATGAAGCGGGCGGCAAGCACGCTCTACTATGCCATGTTTCATTGCTTGGCGAAGTCGAATGCCGATGTTCTTGCCGGACCGCGTGGTGGCAACGCATGGGACAGGGTGTACCGGGCGATCAATCACCGCGAGACTGCGAGACGGTGTAGAGATGCCGAAGCAATGGCCGCGTTTCCGTCGGAAATACAACGCTTTGCCAGCATATCTGTGCGGCCCAAGAGGAACGAGAACAGGCGGACTACAATCAGGGTGATCCCATGCTGACGGACGTGATGGAGGGACAAGCGCCGGCTCGGTGAGCAAGCAAGTTCGTGACGGCGAATTCGTCGGGCCTCAGTCTCCCGCCTACGCACCGCCGTCACCCCGACAGGACGCGCCGCACCTCGTCCGCATCCACCGCCAGCGCCGCGGCGATCGACTCGGCATCCTGCCCCAGGCCATGCAGGCGGCGGATCGCCTGCGCGAGGAGCAGGCGCCGCTCCTGCTCCGCCTGCTGCCGCTCCTGCTGCCGCTCCTGCTGCTCCTGTTGCCGCGCCTGTTCCGCCTGCTGCCGCTCCAGCTCCGCCTGCTGTTGAGCCTGTTCCGCCTGCTGCCGCTCCTGCTGCTCCTGTTGCCGCGCCTGTTCCGCCTGCTGCTGTGCCCGTTCCGCCTGCTGTTGCGCCCGTTCCGCTCGCTGCGCCCGCTCCCGCTCCTGCTGCGCCTGCTGCCGCTCCTGTGCTATAAGGCGGTCGCGATGCTCCACCTGCCGCGCCAGCAGCATCGAGTCTCGCAGCAGCAGGTCCTCCCCCTCCATCTCGCGCCGCACCTCCTCCTCCGCTATCGCCTCGCGCAACTGCCGCAGCACGAAGGCGCACTCCGCCGGATACTCCCCTTCTTCGATCGTCAGCACATGCGCGTCACCCCGCCCGTTGCCCTTCACCAGGCCCTGGTCGAAGATCGCCAGCAGCCGCTCCAACTCGTCCCGCCGCCGGCTCGCCAGCCGCGGGATCTGGATGATGTGGCTGCGGTGATGGATGCCCTCCACCAGTGGATGGCTCGCCGCCAGCTCCCGCCCGGTGCGCCGCTCGGTCACCCGCGGGCACACGTCGATCACCGCCTCGTCCGACAGACCATCGAGCGCGTAACCCAGGAAGTAGATGGTCACGATCGGCACCGCCTCGGTGCGGCCCGACGGATGGGTAAGGATGTTGTCGCTGCTGCCGATCTGCTGGCCCAGGTAGCGCCGGAAGCGCTCGATCACGGTCGGCGCGCTGGTCTTCTGAATCTCGATCAGCACCTGCCGCTCGCCGCCGTCGGCAGTGCGCACGCGGGCGGCGAAGTCCATGCGCAGCAGCGTCAGCGGCTGGACGCGCTCCGGGTCTTCGGGAGTGCGGCGCACGGCCCTCTCCTGCGGGCTGACGGTGAGCGACCGCACCGCGAGGCCGGTGATCCTGCCGATCAGCAGGCGGGCGACGCGCTGGTTCTGCATCAGGTACTTGAACACCACGTCGTAGATCGGGTTGGCGACGTCCACGCCAGCATTGAACCCGCGGCCCGCGCGCTGCGTCAATCGCCTTGCCCGCGTTGCAGATGATCGGTGCGGCGGCGGTGTCATGCACCGACGGGCGTGCTTTCTGGCCTATTGCCGGGGGCGGGCGGCGCCGGACGCCGGCAAAGGCTCCGGGCGTGCTTCACGCCCCGCCTCAGATCGCGACTGGCCGCCTGCGACTCGGTAGCGTGGGATAGTCCTGGACTACAATCCGAGTTTCCCGGGCAGGGCGCCAGCAGTGATGATCTTGGCCGCGTTGACGGTCCGGACGGCCATGCTGTCCTTCAATGCTGTCGCGGAAGCAGACCGTCGCGAATTCGCCATCCACCTGTTGATCAGAATCCGAACATAACTGAGCCTGAGAAGGCGGCGGCGACGACACGAGGGGCTGCGCAACCCGGTCGACCTGTAGCTGGCGACGGGCGGGCGCTTCAACCCGATCGTGCGGCCGGTGATCTCGTCACCGGCGGAAGCGCTGCCGTACTGGCAGCGCGGCATCGAGGCGGTGGTGAAGGCCCCGGCGATCCGCTCGATTTTGGCGCTCCATCATGGTCTCGACCGCTCCCCTCATCGTTGCCGCGGGGGCTTTGCCGCACACCACCAGGATACCAGTACCTTTACGGTTTTTTCTTGCCTTGACTTTGCTGTTCAGAGTCTGGCAGTTGTACGTTCAAACCCTGCTGTCGCAGGTGTCGTTCAATCCTTTTGCGTTCGTGCCTTGCTCCTTGAGCGAATGCTTCTTGTCTTGTCCTTTCAATGATGAGTTTCGTGGTTCCCATTATTGCGCCTTCGACAGTGTACCGCCGTGGTGTAAGCGTCCGCAAGCGAGGACGCTCACTTTTGAGTAGGAGATAAGCTATTGTAGAGCATCGAGTTATGCGCAGGCAATCCGTCTGGCGGAAGTCGGCAAGGCGGGCCGTCGGATACTCCATGGTTCGGTTGCCCTTGATCCGGTTGCAGGAGCTACAGAGCAGTTGCAGGTTGTCCATATGGTCCGTGCCTGGCCCGACTCTGCGGGATTCACGTGGCCTACCTCAAAGGCGCGGAAGGGAAACTCCGACCGGCAGCCGGCGCATAGCCCCTCCTGCCGGCCGAACAGGACGTGCTTTGTTCAGCCGGTAGGGGGTCGGCGCATCTACGTCCGTCCGTTGCGGCATATCCGTGCGCGCCGTCACCATCCCGGCATGGTACACAATCCGCCCAGCGCGTCTCGGAGCCGGATATCCACTAACTCAACTGCCTTCGGGGATGTGTCAATACCCGACCCACGCTGTAGATTTTCGGCAGCCACGCAAGCGGTTGCGCATCCGCAGATCGGATCGTCCCGTTGGCGTCGAAGTCGTCCGCCCGTACGTCGTAGTCGAAGTAGATCTCGGTGACCCCGCCGCCGAACCCGCGGCCGTGGGAGTGGCTCGCCAGCGCGGTCTGCCCGCCGATGGTCAGCTCCACCTGCAGGCCGCTCGAATAGTCGAGGAACCGGTGGAACTCGACCTTCAGCTCAATGGTCTCGCCGAGCTCGTAGGTCTCTCCGCCCGCCGGTGAGCCGACGAACGAGACGCTGCTCACCACCGGCACCTCGTTCTTGCTGCCGTCCATCTTGTGACCCGAGCCCGGCGTCAACGCCGCGTGGCTCAGGTCGGCGTCGGTGGTGCCGTCGGCGTCCGCCTTGATGCTGCCACCGTTCAGGCTGATCGCATCGGCCGCCACACTGATGCCGTCCGCATCGCTCTCCGCCGCCACCACCGTGTACGCGAAGAACAGCGAACTGGTGCGCGACCGAAAGTGGACGGCAGGCCCCGTGAGCCCGACG
This sequence comes from Spirochaetaceae bacterium, assembly GCA_028821475.1. Classification (GTDB taxonomy): domain Bacteria; phylum Spirochaetota; class Spirochaetia; order SZUA-6; family Bin103; genus Bin103. The sequence goes on along the minus strand of JAPPGB010000076.1, from coordinate 55,581 downwards.
GCCCGCGTGTTGTCGCCCACCGTGAGGTTGATCTGCGGCGTCCCCGTAACCGTGACCAGCCGGTCGAAGTCCACCCTGACCTCGATCGGATCCCCAAACTGGTAGGCATCCCGGCTCGCCGACGCGCTGAACATGCCGACCTCGCTCACCGCCGGCACGTCCGTGTCCTCAGCCACGATATTGTTTACCGACAGCGCACCAAGCACACCGATGACCAAGAACGTCACAAAGCCATGCGCATGGTGCGGCGAATAGTGTCAGAACTCCGAGTAACGACGGACTTCATGATGTAATATATATGTTCCCTCAAGCTTGATCCGCGGAAGATGGCCGCACCAAGATGGATCGTTAGCACACGAACCATAGCCCGCTCTCCACAGAGTGTCCACCATCATGTCACATCACCCAGTCGTGGCCACATCGGCAAGCTGTACCGAATTGAGTTGGAGCTATCCAAGTATCGGGAATCTCAGAGAGCTGTTTCGGAGAAGCGGCCCCTCGTCCAGACCCGATCCGACCACCTCGCGTTGCTCCCACTCCCCGCCGGTCACGTAGATCCTGGCAGAGCCGACCGCTGACTCATCTCTGGCGGCAATCCATGTTTCCGACTCTTAACGTCGCGTCACGAGTGAGCATCGACGGTGGTGAGCTTGATCAAGGACCAAGGGCCTCGACAGGATGGAGGACTCGGCGACGGGTTCACCACGCACATAGTGCGGAAAAGAGGAAAGAAGAGCCGCCAAGAAGTAGTCACTACTATCTCGGCGGCTCCTCCATCAGAGGGCGACCGGGCGGGCCACCCTTCGAGGCTTCGGTCTAGTTGGCAGTCACCTGAATAGTCGTCTCAGCGAACTGGCCGATACCGGCGGTGCCATCTACAGGTTCGGTGGTAACTATCGTAACGGTTGCGATACCGCGATTACCAACAGCAGTAACTACGAGGTTTTCAGGCGTAGTTCCGTCCTTCGCCACTCCATTGGCTGCCACAACGTCCTTGTTGTCTGTCTTGCTCGTTATTGTGAGCGTGGCGTACGCGTCATCCTCATCCTTGAAGTTGACGTTGGCAGCGCGTGCGACGATTTGCGTGAGAACCGCCGTTGTGGCCGTCACGTCCTTGAAAGTAACCCCTTCAAGCATTGCTGGGGCCATCGGTCGAGACTCCATACTCACAGTAAGGTCCTGATTTAGCTTCAATCCATTTGGATCGGTAGCCGTCAGCACTACAGTGACTTGACTCTCGTCGGTCCCAGTGGTATCTGCATCATCGACCTTAGCTTCCTTGCCGACGATCACAACGCCTCCATCTGTCGCCATAAACGACAGATACTTGGCGTCCCCAGCATGCTTCGTGGCAGCCGAGAATGTCAGTTTACCATCTGCTTCTTCGTCCTGGAAGAAACCGCCCAGGGCCAATTCGCAAGTGTTGAATTGCGTGCACTTGAAGCCTTCCCAAACGCCACCGGAGTCGTCCAGAGCAGCAAGATCTGTAATGAGTTCACCGGTCTTGGCATCACGAACAGAGGCCGGTTGTTCACCGATTCGGAAGGTGGTCGGCAAGGTACCCTCGGCGCGCGGAGCCCGATTGTTAGCAACGATGAGCTCATGAACGGCTTTGCTCTTATGAGCGTCCATCGCTTCGATGACGAACGATGAAGAGTTGGCGACGAACTCGTCGGCGGCCTCACCGACGGCCGTACGCGCATTCGCCGTTGCAACGCTGATGGTTAGCATACTGCCGTCCTTCTCCAACTCTGCCGTAAACCACCTGGGGGAAGCGCCAGCGTAGGTAGCTGCCGCATCGTAGTTGGCGTAGGTCACGTCCGCGCTCTGCAGAGTAGACCCGACGAGCCTATATGTGACCGGTGGAATACCTCCCGCAAAAAACGAGGCGACGTCTACAGCGGCTGGAGTACCAGCAAATCCACTGTCAGTCGGGTTAACGCTGACGATCGTGGACGGGATCACTCCGGCCGCCGGAAGTGGTGCGAATGGCGTGTCTCCTGGAGGCCCTTGGGGGCCGGTGGCGCCATCTGCGCCATCTGCGCCATCCCTGCCGTCTGCGCCATCTGCGCCATCTGCGCCATCCTTGCCCGGAGGGCCTACGGCGCCTGCACAGGCGGCGAACAGGACCGCCACGGAAACGATTAACGAAATGAACGCCGCGAATTTCATCGGGCGTGCAACCCTCTGTGTCATATAGAATTGAATCGTTGAACCAGGTCGCTCTGTGTGTTCTTGGTTGCGATTCCATGGGATATTGGTGGCGTTTCCGTGTACACACCGAACGCTTGGTCCCAGCAGTATCCACTATGCTGACACGGGTGTTGCACCGCGTGTTGATGAAAGCGTATCCTGGAGGTGCCGTTCAGGAATCATGGAATCGACGACCGGGAAGCGTACCGCGCGGCTCAGGCTGACGCTGAACAAACGGAACGTCGCGGCGCTGGAGCCGTCCGACAAGGCGTTCATCGCATGGGACGACAAGCTCATCGGGTTCGGGGTTCGCGTCCAGCCCTCGGGGCTCAAGTCGTTCATCGTCAACTACCGCGCCGGCGACGGCGGACGCAAGGCGCCCAACAAGCGCGTGGTCATCGGGCGCTTCGGCCCCGTGACGCCCGACCAGGCACGCCGGATCGCCCACAGGATGCTCGGCAAGGTGGCCGACGGCCAGGATCCGGCGGACAAGCGCGCGCGGGCGCGGAGCATGCCGACCCTGTGCGAGGCGTTCCAGGATTACCTGGGCGCCAAGTCCTTCCGCTCGACGAAGACCAGTGACGCCTACCGCCGCGCCATCGAGCACTATCTCGCCGACTGGGTGTCGCGCCCGCTGAATGCCATCGAGCGCCGCGAGGTGGAGGCGCGCTTCACCCTGCTCACCAGCAACCACGGCTGGGCGATCGGGAACCAGGTGATCTCGCTCCTGCGCTCCATCTACCGCCGCGCCTGCGTCGATCACGAGGGGCTGCGCAACCCGGTCGACCTGTGGCTGGCGGCGGGCGGGCGGTTCAACCCGATCGTGCGGCGGGTGATCTCGTCGCCCGCGGAAGCCCTGCCCTACTGGCAGCGCGGCATCGAGGCGGTGGTGAAGGACCCGGCCACCCGCTCCATCTTCTGGGTTGCGATGTACTCCGGGATGCGGCGGGGAGAGATATTGACGCTGCGCTGGGAGCGCGTGGACCTGGCGCGCGGGGTCGTGCACGTGCCGCACACCAAGACCGGTACCCCGCTCGAACTGCCGATCACCCGGCAGCTTGCGTCGATCCTCGAATGGCGGCGGAGCGAGACCGGCGGCAATGGCTGGGTGTTCCCGTCGCCGGCGAGCCGGTCGGGCCACGTCTCGGTGCTCACCCATCTCTATGCCCCCATCTCGCGCGCGGGCGGCAGGAAGTTCTGGTTCCACGGCTTCCGCAACTGCCTGATCACGATCGCCGACCGCGAGTTGACCCTGCCGCGTTCGCTGACCAAGCGGCTGGTCAACCACGCCCGCCCCACCGACGTGACCGAGGGCTACGCGGCCGACTGGACCATCGGCCAGCTCCGCGGCCCGGCCCAACTCATCGCCGACCGCATAGACGCCATCTTGGAAGCCGGCCCGGAGTGCGAGCAGGACGAGGGTGGAGCGGCGCAGCCCGGCGCCGGCTACCCCGACTCGGCCGCGGAAGGGTAAGCCGGCGCACCCGGTGCGCGCCACGCCGGTGGCCGCCCCGATGCCGAATGCGGGCCGGTTGTCCCGCCGTGACCGGTGTTGACGCAGTGTTGACAAGCGCCCGTCCGGACCGCCGGCCGGCCGCTATCCGCGCCGATGCCGATGGAATGGAGTAGCCGCCGGCGGCGTGGTCGCTACCACTCGACGAGACCGGTGTCGCCTACCGCCGCGCCATCGAACACTATCTCGCCGACTGGGTGTCGCGCCCGCTGAATACTATCGAGCGCCGCGAGGTGGAGGCGCGCTTCATCCTTGGTCACCAGGCATCGTTGGCGACCGCGGCTTGTTCGGCAACCGGATCGTCGCCGCCGCGGAGTAGCCGGTGCGCACGCGCAGCGAGCGCCACCGCACTCCGGCGCGTCCTCAAGCGGCCGGAGCCGCCGAACTTCTTGCGATGACCCGTCCGACTTCCTGAGTCGTCGCACCGAGCACGAGCAGCGAACGCACCAGGAAATCCATGGACACCGTAGCGTCGGAAGCCTCCATCTTCGCGACCCGAGACTGACTGGATCTCAATTGCTTCGCCAGGTCTTCCTGTGTGAGCCGCAAAGAGAGCCGCCGCTCCTTGATGCCCCTGGCGAGCGCCAGTTTGATTTCTATCAGAGTGGCCTCTTCCTCGGTGAGACCCAGGAACTCCTTGGCAGTCCCCAGCGTCCACCCGCCTCTCTCCAGCTTCGCGGTCTTGGCTCTATTCATCAGCCTCACCTCACTTCGACGGCAGCGGGCGTGAATGTGGAGCCCAAGGAGTTCGCCGAGCTGAAGCCGCCGCGGCAGCGTTCCGGCTTCGATCCTCGCCGCCTGGGAGAACCGCGTAGCCGTCGCCCTGCCTATCGATCTCTACGACGAGCTCGTCGAGTTGCTTGAACAACACGACGACCTCAAAGCGATCTATGAAGCACTGCAGGACGCAGAGTGGATTCCCTGGGAGCAGGTCAAGATCGAGTTCGGTGTATCGGGTTGATTTCGTACCTGCAGGATGAGGCAGCGCTGCTCGAATCGGCAGGCGGTTCAGGCTCATACGTTGCGGCAGGTTTCGAGCGCGCACAGGTCTGCGAGCGTCAGCCGGCCGACGACGCCCCCTGGGTGCTCGCCGGCGTGCCGTTCGCCGGGCGCCACGGGCCGGTCAACGCGCCCTCGATGCGGGCAACGCGCTCGGCCAGCGAGTCAACGCGGGCGGTGAGGGCTTGCAGGTCGCGGCGCACTTCGGCCACGTCGGCGCGTACCTGGTCAAGGTCGCGCCGGATGCCGGCGGCCAGCGTCAGCAAGAGCGGGACCAGTACGGCCAGCATGCCGACAGCGGCGCCCACGATGGCGACAGCTTCGGCACTCACGATCTCTTGGCTTGGCGCGTCGCCGCGGCCTTACGCCGGTCGCGCTCGGCCAGCGCCCGGAGCGCCTGGTCCTTGTCGTTGGGAACGTCGCCGCTGGCCATGTCGACCAATCAGCCTGGCGAGCTGTGCGGGATCGCGCGGTCGCTTCGAGGCGTTCCCTCCAGCCCGCCATCAACTCGTCGGCCGCCATCCTCGTCCAATGCCCTGATCACAGCCTCAGGGTCATGATCAATGACGGTCAGCAGCACACGGGCTGCCCGATCGGGAACGCGCCGCCCCTGTTCCCATTCCTGAACAGCCCTCACATCGAGACCGAAACGATCAGCGAACTTCTGCCGGCTCAGCCGCAACCGCCTGCGGAGCGCGACAATCCGGCTGGCGGCGGGATCGTCGACGATCCGACACGACAGACCCGTCTCGCCGCGAACATGGGCGAGCACCTCGCCCAGAGCCGTTTCGATCTCACATCCGAGGTCGGTGCGTTCTATCGTCACTTTCCCTGGTACTCCTTCTTGATAGCGGCAACCAGACGCGTCAATGCCTTGGTGTCCGCCGGGGTCAGGTCATCGCGATCCGCCTTCGCATAGGCTGTCAGCAAGTAGATGGCGTCGGGGCCAGCCTGATAGAAGACGGCGCGGATGCCCCCTCGCTTCCCACGACCGGAACCGGCCCATCGCAGCTTACGGATGCCGCCAGTGCCCCGGATGACCGGTGCTACATCGGGGCAGCCGCGATCGAGTCCTCCATTTCCCTGCGGGCCTCTTCTCCGAGCAGCTTGCGAATGGCACGCTCGTAGGTGCTCGTGGAGAAGACCTGCATCGTTGCCCCCTCCAATATGCGGCATTGCCGCAGTCATACGCAAGTATTCGCCAGCGGCCGGTAATTGGCCGTCTGACTACCATGCGTCGGCGGCACGGTGATCATCGAGCAGTCTTCACCCTTCCGGGCACCCCTTCGCGGTACCGGATGCCGTGCCGACTACTCCGACTGGGGCGGTCGCGACTGCGGTGGCGGCGGCCGGGTGGGCGGTTCTCTATGTGGCGGTCGAGGTGGCGGCGGTATCGGAATGGACGGTGGCCTCGGGATTGGCTGAGGGCGCGCCCCTTGTGCGATCCGCCATCCCTACCCGCCGAACTCCTGCCGTATCCGTAGATGAGTGTACCTGACCGCCTTTCGTTGCAACCGCTCCTTCACGTTTCCAAGTTTCTGCACCTGCTCGGCGGTGACCACGTCCGTCTTCTCCTCCAACTCATGTGCTCGCGCCAAGGCTGTCCGATCGTCTACCTCGCCGAGCGCTTCCCACAGCTTGCGCCAGTCCCTTGACATGGACCTGCAAGAACCCTCCATGGCCACCGCGGCCGCATGCTTCTCGGAAAACCGAAACAGAATCGCCAAGAGGGCTACCGCGCCCACGACCGCGCTCATCGCCGCGGTATACGGCATTGGTCCATGCGCAAGAATCATGGCCGCTACGGTGGTCGCACCGATCACTTGCAACAGGTTCGACAGGTTTTGCCAGAAGAGAAAGCGTCTTCCGACGCGGTAGAGGTACTCCACGTCCTCGTCGCTCTTCACCAAGCCTTGCCACACCTTGCGGTCGACGAACTTGTGCGTGGCATCAGCGTCGTCCGCCGGACTGACTACGACCTCACCGATCGGCTCCTCCGCGACAGTGACCTCACGCGCCAATTCCTCACTCCGGCCCGACTTCTGTGCAGATATCGACATTTCGGCACCTCCTGTGGGCAGCAACTCACATTGGCCACTCGGAGTATACCCGAGCTTCCGGCTGGCGCAACATTCTTGCCTGCTCATCCGTCGCCGGCACCACGCCCGGCCCACCGACGTGACCGAGGGCTACGCGGCCGACTGGACCATAGGCCGGCTTCGGGGGCCGGCCCAACTCATCGCCGACCGCATGGACGCCACCCTTTGGAGGCCACCTTTGGAGGCCGGTCCGGGAGCGCGAGCACGACGATGGTCGAACGGCGCAGCCCAACGCCGGCCGTCCCGACACGGCGGCCGGAAGGTCAGCCGGCACACCCGGTGCACGCAACGCCGGTGGCGCCCCTTTGCTTGGCCAGAGGGCGGTGTCAGGATGGCAGCAGGCGAGACAGCCTCATCAGGTTGTGGGCAAACACCGCCGAGTGCACGGAGGCGCAGTTGCACCCCTCCGGGCGCGACGGGCGACGCCGTGCAACTCGGCTCCCTCGGCCTCCGGTAGCGGCACCGCGCTGGTCGCGGCCGCGACCATGCGGCGGGAACGCCGGCCAAGCGCGGGCCAACCGCTTGTCCGCGAACATCGCCGCCTCCCTCGCGATTCATCAGACCCGGTGTCGCTCAACCGCGAGGCGCCCCATGTCGTCGAGGGCCTTCGCACGGCAGGCTGCCCGCCGATGGACCTGCCGTAGGTAGTTACCTGCCGCTACGGGCGAGGAGCAATATGCCGACGCTGTGCGAGGCGTTCCAGGATTTCCTGAGCTCCAAGTCCTACCGCTCGGCGAAGACCGGTCACGCCTACCGCCGCGCCATCGAGCACTATCTCGCCGACTGGGTGTCGCGCCCGCTGAATGCCATCGAGCGCCGCCAAACCTACTTCGATCTCGACCGGGAACGCCGCCGTCAAGCGCAGCGTAACCATCGCAATGCGGCTACACTACCGTGCCGCCGAACGCGCGCCACGCCGACCGGGCCACGGGCGACGGCGGCGAACGGCCGCTGTTGCTGCAGCGGCGCGGGACGGCAGCCACACGGTAGACGGCGAGTCGGCATATTATGGGACTTCGCTGGCGGCCGCCGGGGGCTCCACCGGATTCGACGTGCCGCCGTTCGTCGGCGGTCGCCAGGGACCGGTCAACGCGCCCTCGATGCGCGCCACGCGGTCACTCAGTACGTGCAGGTCGCGACGCACTTCGGCCACGTCGGCTCGGAGCGTGTCGATCTCGCGGCGCAGACTCGTCCCTTGCCCTTCAATCTCACGGCGCAGGGCTGCCCCCTGCCCACGAATCACCGGCACCAGTACGGCCAGCATTGCGGCCACCGCTCCCACCGCGCCGAACAACACGGTAACTCCGTCCGTCATCGGGACGAGCATACTGCAACCGGCCCGCTGGCGCGAGGGAGTGTGAATCGGCAGGCAAAATCGACCCCGGGTCGGCGTTGAAAAGGCCCCTTCCCGGCTGGTCGCCGAGTTGTAAACCGGCGCGAGGGCGAATCAAGCCTGACCTCTTTGTTGGGTACTGCGTGGACGCCGGGCGCCCAACAAGCGGTTGGTGATCGGGCGCTTCGGCCCCGTGACGCCCGACCAGGCCCGCCGCATCGCCCACAGGATGCTCGGCAAGGTGGCCGACGGCCAGGATCCGGCGGACAAGCGCGCGCGGGCGCGGAGCATGCCGACCCTGTGCGAGGCGTTCCAGGATTACCTGGGCGCCAAGTCCTTCCGCTCGACGAAGACCAGTGACGCCTACCGCCGCGCCATCGAGCACTATCTCGCCGACTGGGTGTCGCGCCCGCTGAATGCCATCGAGCGCCGCGAGGTGGAGGCGCGCTTCACCCTGCTCACCAGCAACCACGGCTGGGCGATCGGGAACCAGGTGATCTCGCTCCTGCGCTCCATCTACCGCCGCGCCTGCGTCGATCACGAGGGGCTGCGCAACCCGGTCGACCTGTGGCTGGCGGCGGGCGGGCGGTTCAACCCGATCGTGCGGCGGGTGATCTCGTCGCCCGCGGAAGCCCTGCCCTACTGGCAGCGCGGCATCGAGGCGGTGGTGAAGGACCCGGCCACCCGCTCCATCTTCTGGGTTGCGATGTACTCCGGGATGCGGCGGGGAGAGATATTGACGCTGCGCTGGGAGCGCGTGGACCTGGCGCGCGGGGTCGTGCACGTGCCGCACACCAAGACCGGTACCCCGCTCGAACTGCCGATCACCCGGCAGCTTGCGTCGATCCTCGAATGGCGGCGGAGCGAGACCGGCGGCAATGGCTGGGTGTTCCCGTCGCCGGCGAGCCGGTCGGGCCACGTCTCGGTGCTCACCCATCTCTATGCCCCCATCTCGCGCGCGGGCGGCAGGAAGTTCTGGTTCCACGGCTTCCGCAACTGCCTGATCACGATCGCCGACCGCGAGTTGACCCTGCCGCGTTCGCTGACCAAGCGGCTGGTCAACCACGCCCGCCCCACCGACGTGACCGAGGGCTATGCCGCCGACTGGACCATCGGCCAGCTCCGCGGCCCGGCCCAACTCATCGCCGATCGCATAGACGCCATCTTGGAGGGCGGCCCGGAGTGCGAGCACGACGACGGTCGAGCGGCGCAGCCGGACGCCGGCCACCCCGACCCGGCGGCGGAAGGGTAAGCCAGCGTATCCGGTGCACGCCACGCCGGTGGCAGCCCCGGTGCCGAATGCGGGCCGGTTGTCACGCTGCGACCGGTGTTGACGCAGTGTTGACAAGCGCCCGTCCGGACCGCCGGCCGGGCGCTATCCGCGCCGATGCCGATGGAATGGAGTAGCCGCCACCGGCGTGGTCGCTACCACTCGACGAGACCGGTGTCGCCTACCGCGGCGCCATCGAACACTATCTCGCCGACAGGGTGTCGCGCCCGCTGAATACTATCGAGCGCCGCGAGGTGGAGGCGCGCTTCGTCCTTGCTCACCAGGCATCGTCGGCGACCGCGGCTTATTCGGCAGCCGGATCGTCGCCGCCGCGGAGTAGCCGGTGCGCACGCGCAGCGAGCGCCACCGCACTCCGGCGCGTCCTCAAGCGGCCGGAGCCGCCGAACTTCTTGCGATGACCCGTCCGACTTCCTGAGTCGTCGCACCGAGCACGAGCAGCGAACGCACCAGGAAATCCATGGACACCGTAGCGTCGGAAGCCTCCATCTTCGCGACCCGAGACTGACTGGATCTCAATTGCTTTGCCAAGTCTTCCTGTGTGAGCCGCAAGGCGAGCCGTCGCTCCTTGATGCCCCTGGCGAGCGCCAGTTTGATTTCTATCAGAGCCGCTTCCTCGGTGAGACCCAGGAACTCCTTGGCAGTCCCCAGCGTCCACCCGGCTCGCTCCAGCTTCGCGGTCTTGGCTCCATTCATCAGCCTCACCTCACTTCGACGGCAGCGGGCGTGAATGTGGAGCCCAAGGAGTTCGCCGAGCTGAAGCCGCCGCGGCAGCGTTCCGGCTTCGATCCTCGCCGCCTGGGAGAACCGCGTAGCCGTCGCCCTGCCTATCGATCTCTACGACGAGCTCGTCGAGTTGCTTGAACAACACGACGACCTCAAAGCGATCTATGAAGCACTGCAGGACGCAGAGTGGATTCCCTGGGAGCAGGTCAAGATCGAGTTCGGTGTATCGGGTTGATTTCGTACCTGCAGCATGAGGCAGCGCTTCTCGAATCGGCAGGCGGTTCAGGCTCACACGTTGCGGCAGGTTTCGAGCGTGCACAAGTCTGCGAGCGTCAGCCGGCCGACGACGTCCCCTGGGTGCTCGCCCGCGTGCCGTTCGCCGGGCGCCACGGGCCGGTCAACGCGCCCTCGATCCGGGCAACGCGCTCGGCCAGCGAGTCAACGCGGGCGGTGAGGGCTTGCAGGTCGCGGCGCACTTCGGCCACGTCGGCGCGTACCTGGTCAAGGTCGCGCCGGATGCCGGCGGCCAGCGTCAGCAAGAGCGGGACCAGTACGGCCAGCATGCCGACAGCGGCGCCCACGATGGCGACAGCTTCGGCACTCACGATCTCTTGGCTTGGCGCGTCGCCGCGGCCTTACGCCGGTCGCGCTCGGCCAGCGCCCGGAGCGCCTGGTCCTTGTCGTTGGGAACGTCGCCGCTGGCCATGTCGACCAATCAGCCTGGCGAGCTGTGCGGGATCGCGCGGTCGCTTCGAGGCGTTCCCTCCAGCCCGCCATCAACTCGTCGGCCGCCATCCTCGTCCAATGCCCTGATCACAGCCTCAGGGTCATGATCAATGACGGTCAGCAGCACACGGGCTGCCCGATCGGGAACGCGCCGCCCCTGTTCCCATTCCTGAACAGCCCTCACATCGAGACCGAAACGATCAGCGAACTTCTGCCGGCTCAGCCGCAACCGCCTGCGGAGCGCGACAATCCGGCTGGCGGCGGGATCGTCGACGATCCGACACGACAGACCCGTCTCGCCGCGAACATGGGCGAGCACCTCGCCCAGAGCCGTTTCGATCTCACATCCGAGGTCGGTGCGTTCTATCGTCACTTTCCCTGGTACTCCTTCTTGATAGCGGCAACCAGACGCGTCAATGCCTTGGTGTCCGCCGGGGTCAGGTCATCGCGATCCGCCTTCGCATAGGCTGTCAGCAAGTAGATGGCGTCGGGGCCAGCCTGATAGAAGACGGCGCGGATGCCCCCTCGCTTCCCACGACCGGAACCGGCCCATCGCAGCTTACGGATGCCGCCAGTGCCCCGGATGACCGGTGCTACATCGGGGCAGCCGCGATCGAGTCCTCCATTTCCCTGCGGGCCTCTTCTCCGAGCAGCTTGCGAATGGCACGCTCGTAGGTGCTCGTGGAGAAGACCTGCATCGTTGCCCCCTCCAATATGCGGCATTGCCGCAGTCATACGCAAGTATTCGCCAGCGGCCGGTAATTGGCCGTCTGACTACCATGCGTCGGCGGCACGGTGATCATCGAGCAGTCTTCACCCTTCCGGGCACCCCTTCGCGGTACCGGATGCCGTGCCGACTACTCCGACTGGGGCGGTCGCGACTGCGGTGGCGGCGGCCGGGTGGGCGGTTCTCTATGTGGCGGTCGAGGTGGCGGCGGTATCGGGATTGGCTGAGGCGCGCCCCTTGTGCGATCCGCCATCCCTACCCGCCGAACTCCTGCCGTATCCGTAGATGAGTGTACCTGACCGCCTTTCGTTGCAACCGCTCCTTCACGTTTCCAAGTTTCTGCACCTGCTCGGCGGTGACCACGTCCGTCTTCTCCTCCAACTCATGTGCTCGCGCCAAGGCTGTCCGATCGTCTACCTCGCCGAGCGCTTCCCACAGCTTGCGCCAGTCCCTTGACATGGACCTGCAAGAACCCTCCATGGCCACCGCGGCCGCATGCTTCTCGGAAAACCGAAACAGAATCGCCAAGAGGGCTACCGCGCCCACGACCGCGCTCATCGCCGCGGTATACGGCATTGGTCCATGCGCAAGAATCATGGCCGCTACGGTGGTCGCACCGATCACTTGCAACAGGTTCGACAGGTTTTGCCAGAAGAGAAAGCGTCTTCCGACGCGGTAGAGGTACTCCACGTCCTCGTCGCTCTTCACCAACCCTTGCCACACCTTACGGTCCACGAACTTGTGCGTAGCATCAGCGTCGTATTCCCGATTGACTACGACCTCAGCGATCGGCTCCTCCGCAACAGTGGCCTCACGGGCCAATTCCTCACTCCGGCCTGACCTCTGTGCAGATATCGACATTTCGGCACCTCCTGCGCGCACCGGCTCACTTTGACCACTCTCGGAGTATACCCGAGCTTCCGGCTGGCGCAACATTCATGCCGGCTCATCCACCGCTCATCCCGATTCGGCGGCCGCGACCATGCGGCGCAACGCCGGCCAGGCGCGAGCCAACCGCTTGTCCGCGAACATCGCCGGGTTCCATCGCGATTCATCAGACCCGGTGTCGCTCAACCGCGAGGCGCCATGTCGTCGAGGGCCTTCGCACGGCAGGTCGCCCGCCGATGGACCTGCTGTAGGCAGTTACCAGCCGCCACGCCGACGGACGCGAGGTCGCGCCGACGTGACCGAGGGCTACGCGGCCGACTTGAACATCGGCCACAGCCATCGTCAAGACACCTCGACCCACCTGTTAACCGTCGTCGAACATAGCTCGAATCGTACCGATGGTGAGGAACATCCGTTCGGGACGATCCTGAAAGCTTTGGAACCCGAGACGCCGGTAGAACGCCATTCGGCGAACAAGGGCCTCATTCCCGCCGTCATCGATCACATCCAGGACCACCAGTTTGAGGCCGACTTCGTCGGCGACGTTCCGGGCACGGGCGAGTGCGTCGATCGCGAGGTCCGATCCGAGGCCCTTGCCTTGCCAGTATCGATCCACCGCAATCATGGAGAGATAGAGAGCCGGAATACTGCCGGACCTGGGCACGCGCGGAGGACGGTCGGCCCCGAGGTCGCCAGTTGCGAGCGCATGGGCGTTCAGCGCATAGTAGCCGAGAATCCTGGGTGATCCGTCGGCTACGGCGACGAATACGCGAGTGAAGTCGTCCTTCTGCTGCTTCCTGGCGCTGAACCGTAGAAAGTTGTCGAGGCGGACGGTACCGCAGGAGAAGCGCGACCGGTCATGGCGGCTGGGATCGAAAGGCTCGATGACGATATCGGAAGCGGCTGGGAGGCCGAGATCATCCTGCATTGGCGATCCGGGAGCGGTAATTGCGGACCGCGTCCCGAGCCGCCGGAGTCGGCGCTGGCGGATTGTCGAGCGCGTCCAGCAGCGACCGTCTGTCACGCTCCGAGAGTGGTGTGGTCTGATACTCACGCAGGACGCGCTCGGCCGCGCGCGCCGCCGATGCCCTGACGAACGTCGTGAGCTTGACACCGGACAGTTCGGCGGCCCGTGCAAAGCGTTCCTTGTCGCTCGGCTTGACGCGCATCTCGATGTGGTCGGTAGCCTTCTCGTCCGAAGGTGCCTTGACATCGCTGAAGTTCACCACGGTGGCCTCCTATACAATGTCCCGACAATGTATGGATCAGCGGCGGCCAGGTCAATCTCCGTTCGATCTCGACCGATCTCGACCAGGAGCGCCGCCGTCAAAGCGCCGCGTAACGGACTTCCGTCAGTGGTCGCTGCCGGGCAGCGCGCCGACGCCGGACGCGGCCGCCAACGCCGTCAGCACCAGCGCCGGCAGCCGGGGAGCGGTGGGCAGCGCTCACGAGGGAGTTCTTGCGCGGGGTTCTTGATCCGGCTTCCACCTCTGGCCGCGCAGCGTCACGAGGTGGGCGTTGCGTTCGAGGCGATCTGCAGTGACGCGCCCGGGCGCGTAGGTGCGTCCGTCACGGCAACCCGCTGGCTCGTCCCCACCTGCCTGAATGGTAAGCGCCGTGCGGGTTGGATAGCATAATGCCTGTCGGAGGGCCCGGTGATGGTCGCTCGAAGTCGAGTACTCCGCGTCGCGGCGTGGGTCGCCGCGGTCGTCGGTGCGATGCTGCTGGTGCTGACGTTCGTCCTGCGCGAGCACTCGTACCGGGTCCACCCGGACCTGATCCATGCGCTTATGTACCCTGTGCCCGCCGTCGTGGTGGTGGCGCTGCTTGCTGGCGCGTTGGTGGCTGGCGGCCTGCCGTATGCCTTCGTCTACGGGAAGTGTGCCAGCCTACTGGCGTACCAAGTGGCAGATGGATCAGATCGGCGATCAAGCAATCCTGCAACTAACCTCGGCTGGGGGCGCGTAACGCAACATGTGGCGGTCGCGGAACCGCGTCACTGCCCCTTGAAGATTTCTTTGACCTTGTTCGCGGCCCCCTCCAGGCCGTCCAACACACTATTGGCAACTTGGCCAAGAGGGTCATCGTTGTCGCGGAACGACTGGCGATAATTGGTCCCGGCTTCCCGCAAGTCGTCGGCCGGACGAGTATCGCCATCGGTCCGGCGCGGATACACGCCGTCCAGGATCCGCTGGTAGGCTCCGCTGTCTGTCCACACCTTCAGTTCCGAGAGCCGCAATACGGGAAACGGGTGGGGCTGACGCAGCAGGTTCAGGAGTTTGTGTACGCCATCCAACAGATCGTTTCGAGCCTCGTAGTCTCCCGCTTGTTGCAGGAACTCACCGATCTGCATCTGCGAGGTGTCTGTCCCCCCGGCGAGCTTCATCAGGATCGTGTTGCATGCTTCCGGGTTCTGGCTGGCCAGGAGACCGGCACGGTCCGCGCTCAGTTCGCTTTTGCGGTCCCACTCGCGTAAGGCCGCTGCTACGCCTCGCAACGCGAGCTCTCCCAGGGGAATAGCAGATAGCGAGACACTTGTCAGCAGCCAAAGAAGCGTCTTGTACAGCGCGTGACCACTGCAGCAATGACCTAGCTCATGACCCAGGACGGCGATCATCTCCTCATCGTCCAGCGCTTGCACCAGAGCCGAATTGATGACCACGAACGGCTCTTTGACTCCATATACTCCGCCGTTAAGAAACGGGCTCTGGGCGACGAACAGCTCCGGTCTGCGGGAAACATCCAAGCGCATACACGCCTGAATGAACAGTCCGTTGAGCCGCGGGAACTGGCGCTCCGAAATGCGCACCGCCGACGCGAGGTGAAGCAGGCGCACCGATCGTTCGGTCGTAACGCCGACTACCCACCGAATCAATTCTGCAAGACCAGGCAACTTCTTCAACGTCGCGAGGGCCGCCCTGTCAGCCGGATGCTCCCACGCCCGTGGGCTGATTCCGGTCAGATTCCGCTTGACCCGCTCGCCCGCTATCAAGTCCGCCATGACGGCCACCATCATTACCGCCGCGCATCATTACGTCAAGTAGATCTCGGGACCACGGGACTACCACCCACACTGCCTCGCCTGTGCGCTTCCGACCTTCCGACACCGCGATGATGAGTTCGATGTCGCTTTCGTCCAGACCACACTCTGTCGTCTCAGTCGTAGGGAGTGCACCGGCACTCTGGTGTCACCACTAGACCGCGCCACCGCTCCTCACTGCTGACGCGCGAACCGGGCCGGGTCGCGCCTGTAGCGCCGCGCGCACCGCCCACATGATCGTGGCGGCAGCAAAGCTATCCTTCGCTGTTGGCTCGCAACTTCTTCAGTATGTCTGCCACACGTTGGTCAAAGATACCCTTGAACCTGCGCAGGTTTTCGAGCATCCACTGTTTAGTCTCCTTCAGCTTCTCCGGCGGATCATCGATAGAGCCATCTCTTCGTAAGCTGATGCTGGAGAACGCGTGAGGGTTGTTGCTGCGCCAGTCCCACTCCTGGTCAGGGGATGCACGCTTCGATGGATTCCCTTTCTTTCATCAGGCCACAGAAAGCCAGCTTGGTTAGTTCCTTGTCTCCGTCTTGAATGTGCAGGGTTACCCAAGCATCGTTCTTGCCCTCAAGAGACACTCTATACCCTATGCTTGCGTCGAGGCAGGACGCGAATTGCCGGTCGGTGCTGCCGAATCTCTTGATTGCTCTGTCTGCAAAGCCATCCCCGAGCAGTTTCTCGACAAGTGGCTGGAAGAAGTCATCGAACTTCTTTTTGCCTGGATCCACCGCTCCCTGTGGCAACGTGAGATCCTTGTTCCAGCCGCCCGGAGTCACTACCGGGCAGAGACGCGGCTTCAGCGAGTTGCCGGTATTCAACACCATTACCTCGACGCCGTAGAACCGGTGCCTATCGCCTGTCCACTCATTGAGCCGATGTAGAGCCTCCGCGTGTTCGTAGAAGAACGCGGGCGCAACCCAGACCGAGACTCGTGCTTCCAGCCCAGCTGCGTACGTGAGCAGCTGCCCCAGGTGGCTATGGTCACTCGTCTCCAACTGGTTCTCGATAGCGACCATCACACCGGACTCAACCTCTCTGGCCAGGATGTCGCAGGAGAACGGTCCTACGGGCTTCTCCGTCTGATCGAGTTCCAGCCTCACTCCAAGCGCATCGCTCAACATACCCAGGTTTTCAGCGAGCCATGGAGTGAAGTCCAAGGCCTCGTGCTTCCACTTCTTGTGGACATCGACGCACTGCATTCCTTCTTCCGGTGTAGTCATTTGTCGGCTACTCCTCTCGTCTACCTATATCCCCGCGCCTCATCACGAAGTCACGGCGGTCCCGGTACAGTAATGAACGGTTGAGCACATAGTCATCCGCTTCCAGGTCTATGTCCGGGCAGTCCGTCATCGTCCAGTACTTGTACTCACCTAGAAACAGATACGTCCGCTTCTGGTGGAAGAACGAGCATTCCACGCCCTCTCCCTGCGCGATCCGTGCGCAGAACGCCGCCAGCAGTTCCTCTTGACGGTCCTTCTTGACCACGACGTACTCGTGCGGCCAAGTATCCCGGTAGGTAACCGCATCGCGCCAGGGGGCGCGGCGTATCAGTTCCATGATCCCAGGGGTGTGAGACTTCGCCGATGCTTCGCGCGTCCAGGAATCGGTCATCTCGTCGATCAGTATGTGCTGCATCCACTACTCTGATCCATCCCCAACTCGCCTCGGCGTTGACGTGACCGAACCGCGGTTACTGAAAGAACTCAAGAGCGACTCCGCCTGAATGGTCAAGGCTGCGGAGGGGGACGCCTGCGGCGCGGCTATTAGCTCGGCCGCTGTCGGTCCCGGCGGCTCCATCGGGGTGGGCTCCGGTTCCTCGGGCTTACTGACCGCGCGTCCGCACCCTGCCAGCATCCCCATCGCGATCAGTGCGACCAGCACTGCCCTTGTAGTCACTACTAACAACTTAGTCGTCCTCCTGGCCGCCAACACTGCGACGAACCCGACCGGCCGGTGAAGCGGCTGCTTGTCCGCCCGTCGAGGCCTCTGCCCGTCGCGTGAATTCGCTTCAGTTCGATGCGGCCTCCTGACGGCTGTCGGTCGAAAACTATGCGAGAGAGTTCAGCGAACGTTCAACGGTGGAGAGTGTTTATTTCCGGTTTGGGTTGGCAGTCTCCCGAACTACCGAAGTGGTAGATGCTGCAAGGGTGAATACGCTGCGCAACCGTCGCCACAAGGTCAGCGGTTGGAGTCGACTTTCCGGTAGCGGGGAGAGATCCCACAAGACTACCGAAGCGGTTGGATGACGGAGGAACGGGCCGGCAGAGCGGTCACCAAGTCATCACGCGGTGTGCCTACGAGTCGGTCGCCGCCGCGTCGTCGGCGGGCGGCAGGATGCCCCGCGCGCGCGCACGGTGTACGGCGTCGAGCCGTCCGCGCGCGCCGAGCTTTGCGAAGATGCTGCGCACGCGAAAACGTACGCCGTCGTAGGACAGCTTCAGGTCCCACGCGATCTCCTTGTCCCGGTACCGTTCGAGTCGCTCCAACACGTCGATCTCGCGCTGAGTGAGGGTCTGATGCACCTGGTCCAAACCTGCGGCGGCGTTGTCATCCATGGCCGCCCGCAGGACGGTGGCTGCCTGCGCCAAGGCGGGGGCAGCCGCTGAGCTTTCCACTACCTCGCCGAGCAACGCACGGGAAAACCGTCCGCTCGCGCGCAAGCGGCCACGCGTAGTCCGCCTCGGAGAACAGCCGCAAGAACTCCGCCAGATGCGCCCGCGCACGCTCTCCGTTGCCGGCCCGGTGCTCCAGCGCCATCGCCAGCGCCAGTCCGCGCATGCGCGTCCGTACCAGCCCGCGCTCAGCGGCGACGGCATTCAGCGTGGCGCCGGTCTCACGGGCGGCGTCGAAGTCGCCGAGCGCGATGCACAGGCGCATTCGCGTACAGGAGAACATCTCTACCTCCCGCCAGCTCTGGGTGTGCAGATCCAACAGGCGGCGGCCGTGTCGGGCAGCAGATCGTACCGCCACGCACGGCTCGCCGCTTCTACCATGTCGCCGGCAAGCAGCACCGAGACCCGCAGCGCCGTTAGCCAGCGTGCCAGCAGCGGTCGCTCGGTATGGCGCGCGTATTCGAGTGCGTCCTCGACAAGCCGCAGCGCCACCTGCGGACCGCCACGCACCAACTCACGCTCTACCTCCACCCAGATGCTCGCCGTGTAGATGTCGAGCCATGCGCTGCACTCCCCGAGCAGCCGCGGTGACACCCGCGTGCCTTCGGGGGGCATACCCGCCGAGCGTTCCAGCGCCAACTCCGCCGCCAGCACTTCACCGATGATTACCGCGCCGGCATCGCGCAGGTGGCTCGCCCGCGCTACGTTCAGCGCACGCTCGTAGCAGGCACGGGCCTCCTGAGGGCGCCCCGTCGCCATGGCGACCGACCCGGCCTGGAAGTCGACGTGAGCCAAGTATGGCGAGCCGCGCTCAAACATCGCCCGCGCACGCTCCGCCCACTCGACGGACTCGTCGAACGCCGTCAACTGGTTGGATGCGATGCACATCCCCAGGCAGAAGAACGCGCGCAGCCACGGGTCGGTGTCGGGGGCGTCCGCCACCCCCTTCGCGAGGGCAAGCGGAAGGATCTTCCTCGAACCGCTGTTTCTCGCACCGGTCCTTGATAAGCGGATGCAGCCGCATCGCCGATTCGGTGCGGGTGGTGGACCACAGCCCAGCCAGCGCTCCCAGCGAGGCCAGCCGCCGGGCCGAGTTGCCCGCGCCCATCACCTCGTCTATCAACTCGGGGTCGAAACCGTCGAACAGGGCGATGTCGAGCACGAAGTCGCGGTCGTCCGCCGATATGCCACGCCACAGCCGCGTTTCAATCCATCCGGCCACCGCGTCATCGTCACCCGCGACGCTCGCCAGCCCTCTCGGTCCGGCGTTGCGGTACATGCGGAGCGCGATCGGCCAGCCGTCCGAGCCGGCGACCACGACGGCCAACTCGCGGCGCGACAGCCGCCGGTCGAAGAATCGAGACACATCCTGCGCCGAGAACCGCAGGTCGCCTGCGGTCACCGTCGCTGCCCGCCCTTCGAGCACGAACATCGAAATGTCCAGCCCCGGAGGCCGTTCGCGAAACGCCATCCCAACGTGCAAGGTGCGCGGCGCGCGCCGGAGCAACGAGTTGATCACCGCGATTGCCTCGGGGTTGCGCAGCCTCTCCACTTCGTCGAGTGCCAGCACGCACGGCTCACGTTGCCGCTCCAATGCGCGGATCAGCAAGCTGAGGCGGTACTCGGCCTGACTGGCCGACGCCGGGTCAGGCCCCTCGCTTCCGGCTCCGATTGTCCCTCCCGGTTCTCCGGCGGCGCCGACGGGCGCCAAACCGGCGTGCTCGAAGGCCAGGGCGAGGTAGGCCGCCACCGCTCCCCGTCCGTCCTCCTCGTCGAGCGAGAGCCAGGCGACCGCCACGCCTCGTGCGCGCAGCGCGCGGCAACGCTCGCCGAGCAGAGCCGTCTTGCCGAAGCCGCCGGGGGCGTGCAGCACCGTCAGGCGGCGGTCCAGGAGAGCGCACCGTTCCTCCACGGCTGGATGCCGGACATGACCCTCGATCGGATCCGGCAGCTCGACCCGGTAGCGCAGCAGCCACGGCGCCTCCCGCGGCGCCGACTCCACACCTCGAAGCGTGTCCCGTTGCGCGGCGCCCTCGCGCGCCGCTCGTCGGCATTCGCCCTCGTTTGTCATGACTTTGCCCCGCGAACGCTATCTTGACCCGGCACGCCATTCAAGATGCAGCAGACAGCGATACGGGAGCCGGAACCCTCTTCCGGGGGTTGACGCAACGGCTTCGATTAACCCAAGCCCGCAGCATTCGCCTGCTGCGGGCTTCACACTTTGCGGCCCTATCACTTCTCCGCCTACGCCATCGTCACTGCACGGGTGCACGGACGAGACGGTACTCCGCCTGCGGCGACCGTCGCAGCCGGAGCCGGAGCATCGCAAGTTCTACCGGACGTTGCGGATAGCGGCTACCCCGCCGCCTCCGGGGAGGAATCGATTGTAGTGACAAAAGAAATGTCAAATCGTGTGGCAAAAACAGTTTACGTCAGAAAGTGCGCAACTTGGGCTAGCATCTGCCGCAATAACTAAGAAGGAGGCGCGCCGTCGTCCACTCCGCCAACTCGTCCCATACCCGTGCTGAGATCACCTGTTTACACACGCATTGAACCGTGGAGGAAGGATCCGGTCCGAATAGCTTACGTGCCCCGGGTCACAACTCGTACAGCTCGAAGTCCTTCAATTCCACCGTGTATTCAGTAGCACCACTCCCAGAGATCTCCAAGTACACCGGACCTGACGAGGTCAACTTGAAGTCTATGCCCTCGCCCGACTTGAGACGAACTCCCTCCGCACTTTCGGATTCACCTGGACCAGGGTGTAGAATACCACTGACTTCCACATCCGCGCCGTCGAGGGATATCTGATAGTTACCCCCCTGAGTTAGTCCTTCAAGTATGAACCAGTCAACATCGGTCTTTGAGTGTAGGCTGCCCAATGTCTTGGACCCAACTCCAATCGGAACACTATTACCCTGGTTGTCTGCTTCATCTCCTTCTGGCGCACAACTATTCCCCTCGGCACGACTAACGTCAAGCTCGTAGTAACCCTCGTCTCTGAAGAACCCGGAGACTCTCGCAAAGACGTTTTGCCCACGCTCGATACACACTTCGACTCTAGAGTATAGACCCGCGCCGCCGTCGTCGTCGCTCTTGGTATATCCGTCAGTGATTATCACGTCGAGCTGGGTGTCGACGTACGGCTGTCCGGCCACAGACCGCGTCTCAAAGACGTACTTTCCTGATCTCCGAATCCTCTGTTTGAACCAATCAGTGTCGTCTATACTGATCGTATGAATCTCCCTCACTGATTCGGTGGCCGAATCGCGGGCGTTATCCCCTTCTGCCTCGAACTGATCTTCGGGCACAATGGAATAAACGCTACCGGAAAATGCTCGTATTACGTTGCTAGGATCTGCCTCCTTAGCGAACAGATTAAGTATGTACTCCTCGAACGCAATTCCACCCTCGTAGAAGACTAAGCCATCTACTTCTTGTCTCTTTTCCCACAGTATATGTAGTTCCTTAATACTCGAACCGCTATCTCTTGTAGCGGATGCCGACTCATAGTAGTCGGCCACGAGTCCAGCAATCTCAATCACTTGATAAGCGGTCAGAGAACCGGAAACTCTGACAGTAAGTGTGGAAGATTGCAACTCCGCAATTACTGCTTCGAAACCACCTTCATTGGAGAGGAAATGGGCGACCTCTGTCTCTTGTTCTCGTCCAGGTTCATAGCCGATCAGCAACTGCGAATCAACGGGTATAGACGAGAGCATCGCGATCACTGCAGCGAAAATTGTGCTTCTCATAGCTGTTCCTTACAATCATAGGCGATCTCCACCGGGTCAGGTACTGCACTGCTACAATCCCGATAGAAGGCCAATCTCGCCAAACAAATCGGAGAGTTTGTAGTGGCAGTCAATCCGTACGCTGTTTTAGGATGGTCTGGATGAAGAGACAATTTCTGAGAGAGCGGTTTTTGTAATCCTCCGAGATACTCGATGTTCCCCGTCAGACACCCAGAAGCAACCTCACTCTGTCCATTGTACGTAACACCCAAGAGCCAGTGATGATTGATGTCACTGATCTCATTTTTGTCTTCGAGTGTATAGTCCGATTCTTCGATAGCCTTACCAGGAAGAGTTTCCACCGAAAGATATGCAGCCTGGTCAGTAGCTCCACTCTCTGGGTCTATCGTCACCTCATTGAGATAGATGGAAGGAAAAAGGATTTGGATTATCAAAATTACGATCTGCAAACCAACCGCAACCCACGCTGGGTTGATTTGACGCAATCTAAAAAGGGAGAATCGCCTTAAACACTGATCGATTTTAAATTGAGGAACAATACCTAGCTGTACGGCAATTTCTCCAAAGTTTCCAGTTCGTTCCGAGCGTCGATAACTCTCGATATCTGCTTTCTCGTGCTCAGTAAGCTGAAGACATGTGGCAAGTTTCGCGTCAAGTTTATAGGCTCGGCGACAACGCCGAATCGCCTTATTTGTTGCATAGCCTAGATCAACTGCAGCAGTGTCGAAGCGTGCGCGGCTGTCAGATGAAAGGCGTCTCGAAATGAGTCCGACTTGCTCGTCGGTCAAGCCGAGGTAATCAGAAATACGTTGTTCGTAGTCATCTAGTGTTGGCGGCTGGCTGTCGGTCGCAGGACGCATTTGCTGTCGATTCCGTGGCTGAACGGCATAATCCTACCATGGTACCCTAACGGGACGCAACGTTGAGCGATCCGAACGATGCCGAAACTCCGCCGGCAGGGGTCTAGCGGGCGTTCCTCGGTCAGCCATGGTCTTGTTCGCCTCTCTATCCACTGCCCACGACGGCAGCTTGTGACATCGACGAACAAATACAGTTACGTACAGAGCATTGACCTTCTCGGCTGTCTCGTGGTTCCATATCCGGCACTCTCAACCCGCTGGGAGGACAGAATGCCAAGACGGAGCCCATACCAAATTGTGCTCTCTCCCGCCGAGAAGCGGGAACTGGAACGGATCTCACGCAGATATACGGCACCGTATTATCAGGTGGTCCGGGCCAAGGTTGTACTACTCGCTGCTCAAGGACTCGACAACAAGTCCATCGGCTTGAAGCTCGACATTCCGCGCCAGGTCGCCAGCAGATGGCGCAAACGGTTTTTCGATCAGCGTCTGCTCGGCTTGCAGGATCGTGCCCGAACCGGACGACCGTCCGTCTTTCCCCCCTGACGTCGTCGTCAGGATCAAGGCACTCGCCTGCGAACTGCCGCGCGAGAGCGGCCTGCCGCTCTCACGCTACTCCACCTCCGAAATCGTCTCCGAAGCTGCACGCAGGCGCATCGTCGCCGAGATCAGCGGCGCCACCATCTGGAGGTGGCTCGTTCAAGACGCCATCCGTCCCTGGCAGTTCCGGAGCTGGATCTTCCCACGTGGCCCACGCTTCGAAGAGAAAGCCGGACCGGTCCTTGACCTGGACCAAGGAATGTGGCACGGGGTGCCACTGCGCGCCGACGACATGGTCATCTGCGCCGACGAGAAGCCGAGCATCCAAGCGCGTCGGCGCAAGCATCTCACACGCGGTCCGCGCCCGCGTCAAGCGATGCGCGTAGAACATGAGTACGAGCGCCGCAGTGCGCTCTGTTACTTCGCGGCCTGGGACGTCCGGCATGCCAGGCTGTTCGGTCACTACGCACCGAAACCCGGTGTCGCCCCCTTCAAACCAACTGGTCGGCAAGATCATGGACCACGAACCCTATCGGTCCGCTTCTCGGGTATTCTGGATCGTCGACAACGGTTCCTCACACCGAGGTCGCGCCTCCATCGAGCGGCTGTAGGGCCAGTGGCTCAACATCAAGGTCGAGCATCTTCCGATCCACGCAAGCTGATTGAACCAGATCGAGATCTACTTCTCCATCGTGTCAGGATGGATGGATTGACGACCGCGAAGCGTGCCGCGCGGCTCAGGCTGACGCTGAACAAACGGAACGTCGCGGCGCTGGAGCCGTCCGACAAGGCGTTCATCGCATGGGACGACAAGCTCATCGGGTTCGGGGTTCGCGTCCAGCCCTCGGGGCTCAAGTCGTTCATCGTCAACTACCGCGCCGGCGACGGCGGACGCAAGGCGCCCAACAAGCGCGTGGTCATCGGGCGCTTCGGCCCCGTGACGCCCGACCAGGCACGCCGGATCGCCCACAGGATGCTCGGCAAGGTGGCCGACGGCCAGGATCCGGCGGACAAGCGCGCGCGGGCGCGGAGCATGCCGACCCTGTGCGAGGCGTTCCAGGATTACCTGGGCGCCAAGTCCTTCCGCTCGACGAAGACCAGTGACGCCTACCGCCGCGCCATCGAGCACTATCTCGCCGACTGGGTGTCGCGCCCGCTGAATGCCATCGAGCGCCGCGAGGTGGAGGCGCGCTTCACCCTGCTCACCAGCAACCACGGCTGGGCGATCGGGAACCAGGTGATCTCGCTCCTGCGCTCCATCTACCGCCGCGCCTGCGTCGATCACGAGGGGCTGCGCAACCCGGTCGACCTGTGGCTGGCGGCGGGCGGGCGGTTCAACCCGATCGTGCGGCGGGTGATCTCGTCGCCCGCGGAAGCCCTGCCCTACTGGCAGCGCGGCATCGAGGCGGTGGTGAAGGACCCGGCCACCCGCTCCATCTTCTGGGTTGCGATGTACTCCGGGATGCGGCGGGGAGAGATATTGACGCTGCGCTGGGAGCGCGTGGACCTTGCGCGCGGGGTCGTGCACGTGCCGCACACCAAGTCCGGTACGCCCGCTCGGACTGCCGATTACCCGGCAGCTTGCGTCGATCCTCGAAGGGCGGCGCAGCAAGACCGGCGGCACCACTCCTCCCTTCCGCACCAGGGGCGCACTCGGAACGGAACTACCATCTCCCACGCTACACGGCAGCTATCCTGCAACCAACCTCGGCCGGCGGGCGTGCAACGACGCAAAGCGGCGCGAAGGGGTTGCCGTGGCTGTGCGATCAGGCTCATGCTGTCAACGTAATCACTACCCGTCGGACTGCCACCCAAATAGGGAAACACGGAGTCCGATCATTACCACCCCAGGGGCGCCTTCGTGCGCCCCTGTATTCCGTTAGGACGTACCGTTTGACTGCTGACTCGCAACAGCGCCACATGGGGCGTTCCCACCCGCTGGGTCACAACTGACCCAGCGTTGTTGGGGAAGCATTGACATTCCCGGCATGCGCGAGAACTTCCGGCGATAGAACCCAACAGAACTCCAACGTGAAGGCCCTGGTTACGCAGCCACTGACGTGACTTCGAGGCGTCGACCGATTGCACGTAACGCGGCATCCATCTGATCGAGCCGTGAACGGTGATTGACGTTCAACACGCGATCCACTTGCGGCAGATGCCAGCCCAAACGCCTGGCCATCTCGGCCTTACCGATGTTCTGATCGCGCATTCCCTGGTACAGCATCACTTTGACAGCGGTAAGGGTCGGCAGTAGGACATCGGCCTCGCCGCTCGGAGAAGGATTCGGAGTGTCTTTGCGGTCGTGGATACGTGCGGCAATGGCCTCTTCCAGAGGTCCGTCAAGGCGCCCAGTGCTGCAAGCTCGCCGTTCTGATCCCCAGCGCCACTCCGGGTGGCCGGGCGTTCCTGCTTGCCGGCAGCCACCGAGATGGTCGCAACGGAATTCGCCACCGGCGCGCTCCCCTGCCTACAGCGACCATGCGTCGGTGCCGAGTGGCGCGGCGGCCTGCGACCGGGAGATGTGACCGGACATCCAGGCTCCAAGAACCTCCCTCACCGTGCACGGTTCGTGCGGCTGTCATGACGTCGCGACGTACAATGTGTTCTGATCTATACTGACGTACTGTAGTGGAACCCGGCGAGCAACGAGTCGCAGCAGAGAGCGCATGGAGGAGTGGCCGGTGACAATTTCCGTCATCAACGCAACGATGCTGTGTCGTCAGGAAGTCCAGGACAAGATTCGAGCGGTCAACCGCCAGTTGCAGGACGACTTCAGGCGCTACTGGCATGCGGATGTGCACCTGCGACTTGAGGGATGGACCGGCGAGAGCCCCGATCCAAGACGACCGCTCAACATGCGCGGCGATGCCGTGATCTATCTCTGGGACGGCGACAAGACCGCAAGGGCGCTCGGCTACCACGGGCTGACCGCTCGCGGAGTACCCTACGGCGTCGTCTTTCCCGCTCTGTCGGATCTGCTGAACGAGGACTGGAGCGTAACCCTCTCCCATGAGGCCCTTGAGTTGGCGATGGACCCGGAAATCAACCGCTTGGTGCAAGGCCCCCATCCCGACCCCGCGGAGGGTGGGCGCGTCGTCTACCATTGGTACGAATTGTGCGATGCCGTGCAGGCAGACACCTATACCATCGATGGCGTTGCCGTCTCGAATTTCCTGTTGCCCCTGTACTTCACCGAGAACGAGGAACATCTCAATCACAACGACTTCCTCGGCCGCGGCGTTCGGTCGTTCGGCGTGCGCCCCGGCGGGTACGTCGGCTTCGTCGATCCGAACGACGGCGACCCCCACACGTATCACTGCCGCGGCGACCGCAGGGCGGCCTGCCGCTTGGCGGCGAAGGCGAAGTTCCTCAACGTCACGCGCACGGACCGGCGCGGAGATGGGGGAGATGCGCTCAATGACCCGTGCTGGGTGAGCTGCGAATCGATCACGTTCAAGCTGCGTCCCACTCGCGGCGATGCCGGCGGCGCGCCATCGCCGTTGCCGGAAGCCGAATGCCTCGTTGCCGATCACCTCGGATCAGAGTGGCATGTAACTCCCTGTCCGGGAGACCAATATACATTCGATGCGATCTCTGCCGATGCCCTGCCGGTGAGCTTCGCGGAAGCTTGGGACCACGCACACGTGCTCGGCGGCCAACGCGGTGTCGTCTATGCGGAGCCCTCCTTCAGGTTCCCGATTCCCGGTGAGTCCGATGCACCCGATGGCGGTATACGCGGGCTGCGGCGAGACAAGCAGCACAAGCGCGGCACGGAATCTCACACCTGGGCGATCGAGCAATGCAACGTGCCGGAAGCGTGGAAACTGATCGAGTCCGCCAACAAGAGGCCTGGAGCGGGAGTCCTCATCGGACACCCCGACAGCGGCTTTGTCGAGCACGGCGAGATGGACATGGGCAGAGTGCGCATCGACATCGACCGGGACTGGGTCGAGAGAGACGACGAGACGCGTACCTGCGATGCTGTCACTGACGGCCTCCACGGTCTCGCCACGGCCAGCGTCATCATGAGCGGACGCAGCGACCCGCAACACGGAGTCAGCGGTCCGGCATGTTGCGCTGAAATACTACCGCTTCGCGTCACGAAACCGGGGCACCCGCGCCCGGCCCCAGTCCTGTTCTGGTCGGGCATGAGGCGACTGCGAGACGCGGTGAGGTACGCCGTCAAGTCTGGCTGCGAGGTGATTTCGATGAGCCTCGGCGGTGTTCCATACCGGAGTCTGCGGGAGGCAATACAAGAAGCCAACGCGCACGGCACTATCGTCTGCGCTGCCGCGGGAAACGAAGTCGGTTTTGTCGTTCCACCCGCGCGTTACGACGAAACCATTGCCGTAGCCGGCTCTGACATCAACCGCTGCCGGTGGCGCGGATCGTGCCGCGGCCCCCAGGTGGACGTCACGGCGCCGGCCGAGTCGGTCTGGCGCGCCACGGTGAAGGATGAGATGCCGACGGTATGCCGCGGGTACGGCACCTCGTGTGCCGTCGCACTCACGGCCGGCATCGCCGCCATGTGGCTGTCGTATCACCGCGAAGAGCTCGCCCGCCGCGAGCCTGCGGAGATACCGGAACTGTTCCGATGCCTTGTCAAGAAAACCGCCTCCAAGCGCCACAACCTGCCTGACGGATTCGGCGCCGGAATAATCGACGCCGAAGCTCTGCTTCGCGAGCCCATTCCGAAGAGCGGCTGCTTCCGGTCATGCCCGGGCCCCGCGGAGGAAGCTGACCACCCCGTTTTCGCGCGCGCCGCACACCATCGAAACATGCCCGAGGCTCTGCATCGCGAACTGGTCTGCGCCAGGTCCTTGGAAGCCATGATCGCCGCCTCGGGGGCGGTTCCGGTGCGGGGGCTGAAGGCAACTTCCAGGAACGCCGGTGACGTGGCGGGCAAGCTCTCGGACCGGCTGACCCGTTGGCTCGCGGACCACGGAAGCTCGCCGGGCGCGTAGGAGCAGCCATGGAGCGGAGCACGAGCCCGGGGCTGGCGACCGCGGCTTGTTCGGCAACCGGATCGTCGCCGCCGCGGAGTAGCCGGTGCGCACGCGCAGCGAGCGCCACCGCACTCCGGCGCGTCCTCAAGCGGCCGGAGCCGCCGAACTTCTTGCGATGACCCGTCCGACTTCCTGAGTCGTCGCACCGAGCACGAGCAGCGAACGCACCAGGAAATCCATGGACACCGTAGCGTCGGAAGCCTCCATCTTCGCGACCCGAGACTGACTGGATCTCAATTGCTTCGCCAGGTCTTCCTGTGTGAGCCGCAAAGAGAGCCGCCGCTCCTTGATGCCCCTGGCGAGCGCCAGTTTGATTTCTATCAGAGCCGCCTCTTCCTCAGTGAGACCCAGGAACTCCTTGGCAGTCCCCAGCGTCCACCCGGCTCTCTCCAGCTTCGCGGTCTTGGCTCTATTCATCAGCCTCACCTCACTCACCGCAGCGCTGCCCAGGCGCTCTCGACAGGCGGTGATGTCGGCTCGGCAGCCGGACCCCGGAGCCGACCGACGGCAAGCCGCTGCCGACGATCACCGGCAAGCCGAGCAAGGGACCACGACCGTGCTCCGGCGGCATCGACATGCGCGGCGGCAAGTCGCGCGGCACAGGCTCCGGCTCCCGGATGATCAAGTGTGTGTGCACCGAGTGCGGCTACACCGTGAGCGTCGACGTTCGGATTGCGACAGACACGATCAGTCTCGCTTGGATGAGGCAGCGCTTCTCGAATCGGCAGGCAGTTGAGGCTCACACCCACGTTGCGGCAGGTTCCGGGCGCGCACAAGTCTGCGAGCGTCAGCCGGCCGACGACGCCCCCTGGGTGCTCGCCGGCGTGCCGTTCGCCGGGCGCCACGGGCCGGTCAACGCGCCCTCGATGCGGGCAACGCGCTCGGCCAGCGAGTCAACGCGGGCGGTGAGGGCTTGCAGGTCGCGGCGCACTTCGGCCACGTCGGCGCGTACCTGGTCAAGGTCGCGCCGGATGCCGGCGGCCAGCGTCAGCAAGAGCGGGACCAGTACGGCCAGCATGCCGACAGCGGCGCCCACGATGGCGACAGCTTCGGCACTCACGATCTCTTGGCTTGGCGCGTCGCCGCGGCCTTACGCCGGTCGCGCTCGGCCAGCGCCCGGAGCGCCTGGTCCTTGTCGTTGGGAACGTCGCCGCCGGCCATGTCGACCATCAGCTTGGCGAGTTGTGCGGGATCGCGCGGTCGCTTCGGTAAGGTAGTGTGCATCGTACATCCTCCCAGCGCGGCGATATCCTGCGCGCGCCCAACATAGTCAGACGGTACCAAGCCCCAGCAGAGCAGTCAACGGCGCGCCGTGAGCGGCTTGTAAGCGGTAGCTGAACTGGCGAGACAAGGCAGGCTGGCCGTAGACGTGGAGACGCCCCTGCGTTGACCTACCGCCCAAGCCTACAGAGCGGACTTCCGCGCCGCTCGTGAGACGTGCCCCGGTCCGGCCAAGTCCGGCCCGACGGCGCTGGACGCCATCGGCCCGCCGCCGGTATGGTTGAGCACACCATGAGCGCCGAAGCTGTCGCCATCGTGGGCGCCGCCGTCGGCTTGCTCGGCGTGCTGATGCCTATGCTGTTGACGCTTGGACGCCGCATAGACGCCCTGGCCTCCGATTTGTCCGCGACACGCACCGAGTTGCGCGCCGACATAGCCGAGGTGCGCCGTGACCTGATCACACGCACCGACCGGCTGACCGACGGCCTGCATGCCCTGGCCGAGCGTGTAGCCCGCATGGAAGGTGCGCTTGCCGTGCCTTGGCGCCCCGCGAACGGCACTCCGGCTCCGGCACCCGTTACGCCCCCGGCGACGGCACCATGAATCCGCGACGCGACTTCGGCTCTTGACCGGAGGCGGGCCGTCCGGCGAACGTTGCAGGCTATCGACGGGACCAGCCAACGCGAAATCTGAAATGCAATCGAAGGCACCCAACAGGCGCGTGGTCAGCGGGCGCAGGGCCGCGAAGTGGCCGCGGAGGGGTTGCCGTGGCTGTGCGATCAGGCTTATGCTGTCAACGTAATCACTACCTGTCGGACTGCCACCCAAATAGGGAAACACGGAGTCCGATCATTACCACCCCAGGGGTGCCTTTGTGCGCCCCTGTATTCCGTTAGGACGTAATGCGTAGCGAGCGCCACCGCACTCCGGCTACTCCTCAAGCGGCCGGAACCGCTGAACTCCTTGCGATGACCCGTCCGACTTCCTGAGTCGTCGCGCCGAGCACGAGAAGCGAACGCACCAGGAAGTCCATGGACACCGTAGCGTCCGAAGCCTCCATCTTCGCGACCCGAGACTGACTGGACCTTGGAAACAACGGGTTGAGACCGTTAGGAAACGAAGAACGGCTAATGAGGCACAGCTTCGCGTTGTTCGGCAGCTTTTACGAATTCGGTTCCCTCTGGCGCGTACCGAAATCCTTCTCTTACTAACCCTACCTCATGCATGTTCCTCTCGAAGCTACGGTAGTACGCTTCCCGAACTTCGCGCTCGCTGAATAACTCGGCGTAATGAGCCGAGAGAATGGACATCGTAGTGACCATGATGTTCCTGATTTCGTCGCCGATGCGCCGTCGGCCATACCAAGGTACGCTATCTGACAGTTTGTTGACCTTGCGAGCAATCTCAAGGGCGTCTACCCTACCCAAGAGCTGTGCTTCTTCTGTGTTAGTCATTGCGTTGATCTTCGTGGAATCTTGAGAGCGATAATCTTGCCAAACTTGATTTTGCCTTGGACGGATCTTCGTCAAGTATGCTCTCGATCTCTTTGATCATGGACTTTTCTCTCTCTTCCTTCTCTCGCCGTTCTTGGCTCTTCACCATACGATGCGTAACGTGTGCTGCTCGCCAAGCCGCTATTGCAGCAGCAGTGCTTGGCGCTGCTACGATCAGGGCAGGCACGATTGCATTCCAGTCAAGTTGCATCGCAATGGTGGTACCTACTGGAATACCGATGAGAACGGTAACGTAGGCTGCCTATTGCTGCACAGTCAAGCGACAAGACAAGGGACTCGGGCTGCCCCAGACAACAGAAAGGGCGCGTTGCTGGTTGCTGGTGGCATCTAAGTCTTTGTATCGCAAGAAGCTCTCGATCGTGCGGCGGGTGATCTCATCGCCGGCGGAAGCCCTGCCCTACTGGCAGCACGGCATCGAAGCGGTGGTGAAGGACCCGGGCATCCGCTCGATCTTCTGGGTTGCCATGTACTCCGGGATGCGGCGGGGTGAGATATTGACGCTGCGCTTGGAGCGCCGGAGTGCGAGCAGGACGGGGGTGGAACGGCGCAGCCCGACGCGGGCCACCCCGAATCGGCGGCGGCACGGTGACCCGGCGCATCCGTGCACGCATCGCCGGTGGCCGCCCGGCGCCGAACGCGGCCGGTTGTCACGCGGTGACCGGTGTTGATGCTCAGCTACTCAGCGCCGTTACCGTACCACCGAAGGCACCGCCACGCGCCGAGCACCGGCCCTCGGCGACATGGCCTTCGTCGAATGCCCTGCTACAGACTTCTGGCCACTCGTCCTTCGCCAGCCGTCCGGCGCAGTCTGACCCTCCACCCCGTCGCACCCCTGCTGCGAGCCGTCCGTCGGCCAGTCGTCGGCCCTGAGGGGCGCTGGCGGCGGTCCTCCACAACTTAGGCGAGGATTTGGGCTCCGATTGGGCGAGGGGACGGCCCACTCGTGTTGGCATACCGGCACCCCCCGGGCACCCCACGGCAAACTTGATTGCACCGCAATCATCCTATAGAACAGGCATCGCAGGAACGGAGGACCTCACCATGGCGAGCATCACCATCCGCAATCTCGATGACCATGTGAAAACGCGTCTGCGCGTACGCGCCGCCGAGCACCACCGTTCGATGGAAGAGGAGGCACGGATCATCTTGCGTGACGCCGTGAGTCAGGGCAAGCCCCATTTTCGGAACCTGACGGAATTCACCCGCGAGTGTTTCGCACCCCTTGGCGGTGTCGAGCTGGAACTCCCGCCGCGCGCCCCGATGCGCGAACCTCCCGATTTTTCCTGAGCAACGGCCTCGCATGTACGTCATTGTCACGGAGGCTTTCTGGTGTGGTCTGCGCTGATCAGTCGGGGGTTCGAACTGATCCACGGCACCCCGGCCGCACCATGACCGACTGATGCCCCTGTTCGGCGCGCTTGGTGCCGCGGCTGCCATCCTGGCCGTGCTGGTGCCGATGATCCGCTCGCAAGGGGCAAG
Source organism: Spirochaetaceae bacterium (assembly GCA_028821475.1). Classification (GTDB taxonomy): domain Bacteria; phylum Spirochaetota; class Spirochaetia; order SZUA-6; family Bin103; genus Bin103. The sequence continues at coordinate 23,052 of JAPPGB010000076.1, read as the reverse complement.
CGTGCGCCGCGAACTGGACCACTTGCGCACCGATGTGGCCGACGTGGGCGCCGACGTGCGAACGCTGACCGTCCGCGTGGACGGCTTGGCCGAGCGCATGGCGCACGTCGCGGCCGCCGTGCAGAGTCTCGACGGCCGCGCGGCACGCATCGAGACGGCGACGCTGGCCCACGGCGAGCGTGTGGCCCGTATCGAGGGCGCCCTCACCGGCCCCTGGCGGCCCGCCAACGGCTCACCGACGGCCAGGACCCGGCGGGCAGGCGTGTGCGAGCGCGGAGCATAATGGCCGCGTACCGAAGCGCACCAATACAACGAAACCGTCATCCCTCAATCTGCCGTGGCGACCGTCGAGCGGGTGGCGGGGACACTTGCCTGCCGCGGGCGGAGTTGAGCCGTTGAGTGCCTGCACCGGGCCGCGATAGAGTGACCGGCGCAAGGTTGCGGCCGTGGACGTGGTTCCGATACACCCGCGCATTCCCTACGGCCAGTCCGACTTCCGGCGCATCCGCCTGAACCGCTGGCTGTACGTCGACAAGACCCGCTTCCTGCGGCGCCTGGAACGGGAGGACTACGTCTTCCTGATCCGCCCGCGGCGGTTCGGCAAGTCGCTGTGGGTGTCGCTGCTGGAGAACTACTACGACCGCTGGTGGGGCCACGAGTTCGACGCCACCTTCGCCGGTACCGACATCGGACGCAACCCGACCGCGGAGCACCACCGCTACGTCGTGCTGCGCTTCGACTTCTCCATGGTCAACGACAAGCTCGAAACCCTGGAGCGGGAGTTCGAAACCTACTGCATGATAGAGCTCCGGGGAACGCTGGAGCGCCATCCCGACCTGTTTCCCGAAACGGCGCGGCAGCGCATCCTGGCGCCGCCCTCCATCGCCACCAAGCTGAGCATGTTGTTCCGGTACGCGGGCGACCACGGCATCCCGCTGTACGTGCTGATCGACGAGTACGACAACTTCGCCAACACCGTGCTGGCGCGCCACGGCGCCCAGGCGTACGAGGACTTCACGCACGGCGGCGGCTTCTACCGCAACTTCTTCGCCACCCTCAAGGGCGGCACGGCGCGTAGCGGCGGCGGCATCGACCGCCTGTTCATCACCGGGGTGTCGCCGGTGACCATGGACGACGTCACCAGCGGGTTCAACATCGGCACCAACATCAGCCTGGAACCCGACTTCAACGAGATGGTCGGCTTCACCGAGGCGGAGGTGCGGCGCTTGGTGGAGACCTACCGGGAGCACGGCGTACTCGACCAGGACGTGGATGAAGCCATGGCCCTGATGGGCGAGTGGTACAACGGCTACCGGTTCGCCGCCGAGGACGCCGACACCGACGTGTACAACACCGACATGGTGCTCTACTACCTGAAGCACTCGATGCCGAACCGGGGCGTGCCGAGGTACCTGATCGACACCAACGTGCGCATCGACTACGGCAAGCTGCGCCACCTGCTGGTGGTGGGCCGGCAGCTCAACGGCAACTTCGACCTGCTGCGCGAGGTCATCGGCGAGGGGCGGAAGGACCTGCCGCACATCCAGCCGAGCTTCCCCCTGCAGCAGCTCACCGACCGGCAGAACTTCCTGTCGCTGCTGCACTACTTCGGGCTGCTGAGCATCCGTGGAGTGGTGGACGGAATGCCGCGGCTGGCGATTCCCAATCAGACCGTGAAGCAGCTCATGTACGGCTACCTGCGCGACGGCTACCGCGACGTGGCGGTGTTCAGGGTCGATCTGTACCGTTTCGAGCAGCTCATGATGCGCATGGCCAACCAGGGCGAGTGGCGGCCGCCATTCGCGTTCCTGGCCGAAGCGATCGCCGCGCAGACCGGGATTCGCGACTACATCGCCGGCGAGAAGGTGGTCCAAGGGTTCCTGGCGGCGTACCTGAGCGTGACCGACTTCTACGTGTTCCGGTCCGAGGCGGAGTTGGGGAAGGGACATGCGGACATCAGCCTGGAGCCGTTGCTGGCGCGCTTCCCGCACCTGCGGCACGGCTACCTGATCGAGCTGAAGTATCTGAAGCGCAGCGAGTCGGCGGACCGGGACGCCGTGGCGGCGGCGGTGCGCGACGCGACTACCCAACTCGCGCGCTACCTGGCGGACGAACGGCTGGCGCGGCAGTTTCCGGGCGTGCGGTTCACGGGGCTGGCGCTGGTCTTCCACGGCTGGGAGCTGGCGTACTGCGACGCGGTGTCGTAGCGCGGTCCACACATTACATACGAGTCAACCCGGCGCTGGTGTTCGCCAAGTGTTCGCCGCGCAGGCGGCCACTGCGAATCGGTACCGCTTGAGCCAGTCGCCTGGCAGGTGTATGGTTGGTGTATGTCACGCACCAATATCGATATCGACGACAAGGCCTGTGCGGCAATCATGCGCCGCTACCGGCTGGCTTCCAAGCGCGAGGCGGTCAACCTCGCGCTGCGCACGCTCGCGGCGGAGTCCCTGAGCCTGGTCGCCGCCCGGCGCCTTCGCGGATCGGGCTGGGAAGGCGACCTGAACGAGATGCGTGGCACCAGGGGAACGTGATCCTGATCGACACCTCGGCGTGGGTGGAGTTCCTGCGTGACACCGGGTCGGTGGTCTGCATGCGGGTCGACGCCGAGTTGGACGGCGACCTCGCGATCTGCGATGCGATCCGGATGGAGGTACTCGCAGGCGCACGGGACGAGAGCCACCTTGAAGCGCTTCGAGGGCTGCTGGCGCGGGCAAGCGTGCTGCCCACCGAACCCGCGCACTATGACGCGGCAGCGACGCTGTACCGTCGCTGTCGCCGGGAAGGCGAGACCGTGCGGCGGCTGATCGACTGTCTGATCGCCGCCGTCGCGATCGGTGCCAACGTACCGGTGCTGCATCGCGACGACGACTTCGACGTGCTGGCCCGTCACACCGAACTGGACATCCTCCGCTGACGGACCTCCCGCGAGACGCCGGCACGACCGAGCCCGCCGGGGTGGACATTGCCCGTATCGGCGCCTTGGCAGGACAGCGTGCGGTCGGCTTCCGCCGCGCGCTCCGCGGTTACACCCCTGCGCAGCGCTGGATCGTGGCGCTCGCCGATGGTTCGAGCGCGTTCGCCAAGATCGCTGTCGACCCGTTGACCGCGGATGGGCTGCGGACGGAACAGCGGGTATACGCAGCGCTGCAGGGCGACTTCATGCCGCGGGTGCGCGGCTGGGACGACGGCGAACGGCCGCTGTTGCTGCTGGAGGATCTGAGCGGTTGCCGGTGGCCGCCACCGTGGGACGCCACCGCCGTCGACCGGGTGCTGGCGGCACTGGCGAGTCTGCGAGCCGCCGACCCGGGGGACGCGCTGCCGCCGTTGAGCGCTGCCGATCGCGGCCTCGGCGGGAGTTGGCGGCGGGTGGCGGCGGCCCCGGCGGAGTTTCTGTCGCTTGGCCTGGCATCCGGGCGCTGGCTGCGCAGCAGTGCTCCCCCGCTCATCGACGCCGAGGAGAGCGCCGGCCTGGACGGCCCGTACCCGACCCATTGGGACGTGCGCAGCGACAACCTCTGCCTGTGCGCCGGACGTGCACTGCTGGTGGACTGGAACCTGGCGGTGCTGGCGCACCGCGATATCGATATCGCCTTCTAGCTCCCGAGCCTGCACGCCGAGGGCGGTCCGGCGCCGGAGGACATCCTGCCCGGCGCGGCACCTCTGGCGGCGGTGGTCAGCGGCTTCTTCGCCGAGCGCGCGGGAGGACCGCCGGTCCCGATGGCGCCACGCGTGCGTTCGGTCCAGCGCGAGCAGCTTGGCACGGCGCTGCCGTGGGCAGTACGCGTCCTCGGACTGGCGCCGCTCGACGGCCCCCGCGCACCTTGAGGCGAGTCGCGGCCGCCATTCGTCGAGCGCCAGCACGCACGGCTCGCGTCGCCGCTCCAACGCGCGGATCAGCAAGCTGAGGCGGTACTCGGCCTGACTGGCCGCCGCCGGGTCAGGCCCCGCGCTTCCGGCTCCGATTGTCCCTCCCGGTTCTCCGGCGGCGCCGACGGGCGCCAAACCGGCGTGCTCGAAGGCCAGGGCGAGGTAGGCCGCCACCGCTCCCCGTCCGTCCTCCTCGTCGAGCGAGAGCCAGGCGACCGCCACCCCTCGTGCGCGCAGCGCGCGGCAACGCTTTGGGCGGCAACTGTCTCTGCATGGCGTGCGCGAGCTTCAGGGAGAAGTTCCGCCAGCGCTTCGCGGAAATCCGAATCTGCTCCGCCTCGCGCCCGGCCCAGGGGTCACTTGCCTGCCATGGGCGGAGTTGAGCCGTTGAGTGCCTGCACCGGGCCGCGATAGAGTGACCGGCGCAAGGTTGCGGCCGTGGACGTGGTTCCGATACACCCGCGCATTCCCTACGGCCAGTCCGACTTCCGGCGCATCCGCCTGAACCGCTGGCTGTACGTCGACAAGACCCGCTTCCTGCGGCGCCTGGAACGGGAGGACTACGTCTTCCTGATCCGCCCGCGGCGGTTCGGCAAGTCGCTGTGGGTGTCGCTGCTGGAGAACTACTACGACCGCTGGTGGGGCCACGAGTTCGACGCCACCTTCGCCGGTACCGACATCGGACGCAACCCGACCGCGGAGCACCACCGCTACGTCGTGCTGCGCTTCGACTTCTCCATGGTCAACGACAAGCTCGAAACCCTGGAGCGGGAGTTCGAAACCTACTGCATGATAGAGCTCCGGGGAACGCTGGAGCGCCATCCCGACCTGTTTCCCGAAACGGCGCGGCAGCGCATCCTGGCGCCGCCCTCCATCGCCACCAAGCTGAGCATGTTGTTCCGGTACGCGGGCGACCACGGCATCCCGCTGTACGTGCTGATCGACGAGTACGACAACTTCGCCAACACCGTGCTGGCGCGCCACGGCGCCCAGGCGTACGAGGACTTCACGCACGGCGGCGGCTTCTACCGCAACTTCTTCGCCACCCTCAAGGGCGGCACGGCGCGTAGCGGCGGCGGCATCGACCGCCTGTTCATCACCGGGGTGTCGCCGGTGACCATGGACGACGTCACCAGCGGGTTCAACATCGGCACCAACATCAGCCTGGAACCCGACTTCAACGAGATGGTCGGCTTCACCGAGGCGGAGGTGCGGCGCTTGGTGGAGACCTACCGGGAGCACGGCGTACTCGACCAGGACGTGGATGAAGCCATGGCCCTGATGGGCGAGTGGTACAACGGCTACCGGTTCGCCGCCGAGGACGCCGACACCGACGTGTACAACACCGACATGGTGCTCTACTACCTGAAGCACTCGATGCCGAACCGGGGCGTGCCGAGGTACCTGATCGACACCAACGTGCGCATCGACTACGGCAAGCTGCGCCACCTGCTGGTGGTGGGCCGGCAGCTCAACGGCAACTTCGACCTGCTGCGCGAGGTCATCGGCGAGGGGCGGAAGGACCTGCCGCACATCCAGCCGAGCTTCCCCCTGCAGCAGCTCACCGACCGGCAGAACTTCCTGTCGCTGCTGCACTACTTCGGGCTGCTGAGCATCCGTGGAGTGGTGGACGGAATGCCGCGGCTGGCGATTCCCAATCAGACCGTGAAGCAGCTCATGTACGGCTACCTGCGCGACGGCTACCGCGACGTGGCGGTGTTCAGGGTCGATCTGTACCGTTTCGAGCAGCTCATGATGCGCATGGCCAACCAGGGCGAGTGGCGGCCGCCATTCGCGTTCCTGGCCGAAGCGATCGCCGCGCAGACCGGGATTCGCGACTACATCGCCGGCGAGAAGGTGGTCCAAGGGTTCCTGGCGGCGTACCTGAGCGTGACCGACTTCTACGTGTTCCGGTCCGAGGCGGAGTTGGGGAAGGGACATGCGGACATCAGCCTGGAGCCGTTGCTGGCGCGCTTCCCGCACCTGCGGCACGGCTACCTGATCGAGCTGAAGTATCTGAAGCGCAGCGAGTCGGCGGACCGGGACGCCGTGGCGGCGGCGGTGCGCGACGCGACTACCCAACTCGCGCGCTACCTGGCGGACGAACGGCTGGCGCGGCAGTTTCCGGGCGTGCGGTTCACGGGGCTGGCGCTGGTCTTCCACGGCTGGGAGCTGGCGTACTGCGACGCCGTGTCGTAGCGCGGTACACACACTACGAGTGATGTTCATTCACGGCGTGAATGATTGTCATTCATCGCGTGAATGGGTTGCACCTGCCGCGCCTTGCCGGACCGAGCCTCGCGGAGCGCCTTCGGGTGATGCCCGCGGCCGTGGTGACCGGCGCACGTCAGACCGGCAAGAGCACGCTGGCGGGAGACAAGACGCTGGGCGACCGGCGCTACGTCTCCCTGGATGACCTGGACGCGATCGACGCCGCCCGCCGCGATCCGGACGCACTCGTGGGTGGCGACCAGCCGTTGACCTGGAGAACATCGTGCTGCACGACCTCTTGTGTTGGCGGGACGCGCGGCTGTCTCCCGCCGACCTCATGTATTGGCGCACGACGACTGGCGTCGAGGTGGATTTCGTCATCGAGACCGCAGGGCGGCTGTTGCCGATCGAAGTGAAGACGACCACTCGTCCCCGCCTGCGTGATACGGCCAACCTGCGTGCCTTCCGGGCGGAATATGGAGCAGCCGCCCGCTCCGGGCTGTTGCTGCACGCAGGAGCCGCGCTCGAGTGGCTGGCTCCCGACGTGCTCGCGGCGCCGTGGTGGCGCGTGCTGTAAGCGTTCAGGGGAGGTTCAGCGGCGGTCGCCAGGGACCGGTCAACGCGCCCGTCACCGCTCGCGGCCCACCTTGACGAATGAGACTTCGTGCAGCTCGAACACTCCCGTGCCGTCGTAGGCTACCGTCCAGACGAACAGGTTGCCGGCCAGCCGCGGCGGCGGCGTGATGGTGGCGGCATACTCGGTCTGCGACGCGGGCAGCGGCGCGCGCAGCACCTGGTGCGCGTCGACGAGGGTGCTGCCGGCGACGAAGAAGCGGGTCTCCGCGTTGGCGCTTTCCGTGTCCGTGGCCCGGTAGGAGATCGTGATCCGGTGCGGGCCGGCGCCGATGACCGCGCGCTTGGTCTGCGCCGGCGCGAGCACCGTCGCATCCAGGTGCTCGATCGCGTAAGGGATCATCATCACGTTGCCGGGTTTGTCGCGGCCGGCGCGCGCCACGCGGCGCCAGGGCTCCTCGGCCGAGGATCTTTCGTTGTGTCCGGTCCCCGCCGGCAGGACGCTGCCGCGGGCGGTGAGCTCCCAGATGGGAGAGGCGACGGCGCGGCGCCGGTACAGGTCCAGGAGGCGGCCCTGCGGCGTCCGTTCCTTGAAGCAGAACCGCTCGCATCGGACCAGGTGGCTCATGTCCACCCAGGCATAGATGGTGGGGGTCGTCCAGAACAGTGCCGCCAGCATCAGCGGGGCCAGCGTCCACGGCCACACCGGCCGCGCCGGGCGCGGCGCTGACTCGCCGGCGGGGCGGGCCGCGGTCAGCCAGAACACCGCCACCACCGCGAACGAGAGATAGCTCCACGCCATCAGGCGCGCCAGGTCGAAGGCCACCAGCAGGAACGACACCGGCGCGATCGTCGCCAGCACGGCGGCCCCGGCATCCAGCCAGGCGCGGCCGAACATGGCGTAGCCGCGGCGGCGCATGACGCCGATCCACAAGCCGGCACACACGGCCGGCGGCGCGACGTACACCGCGGCCAGCGCCAGGTAGGTGCGCCATCCCACCAGCAACCACCGGACCTGGTCCACTACCGCGCTCCAGCCGCTGCGGAACGTCTGTTCGATGATGTTCTCCTGTCCGCCGATGCGCTCCAACTCCGCGATCGCGGCGTCGGTGTCATTCAACAGCGCCGACAGGACCGCCGCCGCCACCGGCAGCAGCAGCGAGAATACTTCCCGGCGCCGCACCGCGGCGAGCATCCGCCGCACCGCCGGAAGCTCCCGGCAGCCGTCCGCCGCCGCGTCACGCCAGAGCACGCAGGCGACCAGGAACCCGAGCGGCAGCCAAACGAAGATCGTTCCCCAGTAGGCGACGATGCTGACGGCGACCAGGGCGCCGGACAGCACCGGACGCTTGCCGGCGCAGGCCACCAGCGCCGCAACCACGGCGATGCCGGGCAGGCAGTCGAGATAGCCGTTGTCGTAGGCGCGCGTCGTCCACATCGGGTTGACGAAGGCGAAGGCGGCGAACGCCACGGCCGCCCAGCCGAGCGCGCGGTCGCGCAGCCTGGCGGCGGCGAGCGCGAACACGGCGAGCGTCCCGATGAGCCACAGGTAGGTGCCGGCCGCGGATATCTGCGATGCCAGTGCGATCTGCGCCTCCCGAGGCTGATGGCCGGCCAAGAATTGAAAGATGGTTCCGATCAGCCCCCGGCGGTGATAGCCCTCGGCGTAGGTCATGAACCAGCGGTGCAGCCCGGCGGTGGCCTGGAACTCGCTCACCACCGAGGCCACGTGCAGCACCGCCAGCACGCCGACCGCGGCCACGCACAGCCACTGCGCCGGTGACGCCGCCATGCGCGCCCTGACGGCGCCGCCCGACGGCGGTGGCGTGTCGGCCGCCGGCTGCGCAGATCCGGGCCGCCTGCTCATCGCCCCGTCCCGCTCATGCCCCCTTCCGCTCATCGCCCCTCCCGCTCGTCGCCCCTTCCGCTCGGCGCCGCCGCGCCCGCGTGCCCGCCACTGCCGCCACTGCCACCACTCCCGCGGGCGGGCGATCGGGCGGCGCGCAGTTCACCGGTTGCCTCCGGCGGCGAACTCGATGGCGAAGTTCGCCGGGGGCGGTGGCGCGTCGGCGTGCACCAGCGGCATGACGGCCCAGACGGCCTGGAACACGGTGACCGGGGCGTATTCCCGCCAGCGGCGCACCGGCGGCCCGGCGGCGTCCCGGCGCAGGATGCGAATGTCGCCGAACTCCCGCTCGGGCGAGTAGCCGGGCACGGTCAGGTCGCGGCGCGTGAACACCAGGTGGCTGACCGAGGCGGACACCGTTGCCATGCTCCGGTTGATGAGGCCGCCGCTTGCGCTGTCGTACCACGGTATCGCACGGTGCAGGTAGTAGTAGCCCGGAGTCGTGAAGTAGGGCCGGTCCAGGTGCCACACCGCTTCGACGCCCGGCGCACGCGCCAGGTAGCGGTACGCGGCGAATGCCCCGTCCTGGCCGTACAGGAAGTGGTCGTTGCCGGCTTCGCGCGCCCACGCCGGATACGCCAGCGCCTGGGCCGGCAGCGCTTTCAGCATCCCGGCAATCGACGCCACGGCAAACAGCGTGCCCGCCGCTGCCATCGTCCAGCGCACCGCGTCCGGGCGGGCCGGCGCACGCGCCCCGACCCATGCCGCCGCGCGTGCCGCCAAGTCGGCGCCGATCAGCAGCCACAGGGGGATGACGACGAAAATGAAGCGCAGTTCCTTGTGCGGCGGCAGGGAGTGGATCAGCAACACCAGGGCGGTCAGCCCTACCAGCAGCCCGTAGCGGCGTGGTGAGCGCAGCGCCCCCGCAAGGCACAGCACGCTCAGCCCGCCGCCGGCAAGCGCGAACCACCAGGGAAGCCGATGGAACGGAACCTGGCCGGAGAGGTTGCCGCCGTCGGCCAGGTTGAAGCGCAGGTTGGTGAGGTAGGAGTGAAACAGGCCGCCGTCCCAGGTGACCGCATCGAAGATCCCGACGGCGAGGGTCAGGGCCGCCGCGGCACCGGCGAGCAGCAGTTTGTGCCGGGTGCGCAGAAACACGACCGCCAGGAGCACCAGCGCGACGGGCGCGTACTGCATGCGGATCGCCCCTGCCAGCACGGCGAGCGCCGCGGCCTGAAGTGGGACGCGCGGGCTGTCGGTCGCGGGCCGCACGCACAGCGCCAGCAGCCCCATGAGCGGCGCGGTGGCCACGAGTTCGGTCAGCGGCTTGTGCGCGAAGCCGGCCAACTCGTACCAGAAGGCGCCGGCCACCAGGGCCACGCGCGCCGCGGTCTCGCCGAAGCGGCGCCGCGCGAACACGTACATGCCGGCCGGAATCGCCAGCGACAGCATGCAGAACACCAGCTTGACGCCGTCCACGTACCACCACGGCTGCCCCAGGCCAACCAGGTCGAACAGCTTGAGCACGCCGGCCACGGCGCCCGGAATGAGCCACGAGCGCGCGCCGTAGAAGTACTCCCAGTAGACCACGCCGTTGCCGAACACCAGCCGGTGCGCCGGCTCCAGGTACTGCATCACCTCGTCCGGGTGCAGCACGAAGTCGCCGGTCAGGGCGACCGCCGCGCGGCCCGCGAACGCCAGCGCAAGCACCAGCGGCATGAGCCTCCATGCCGGCTGATCCGGGGCACGCGCATCGGTCAGCGCCACGACCAGCCCCTCGACCAGCGCGCGCGGCGACCGCCGGCTGCGGCCTGGCACGGCGGCTTGCGGTGTGGCGCTCCGCGCGGCTACCGTCGGCGCCGCCCGCCGCCGCGTCCGGGTGAGTGCATGCCACACGAGTGCTGTCCTGTTTCCTTTCTTTCGTCGCTTCTTTGGTGCCACTATTTCTCCAGGTAGCGCCGGTTCACGAACCGGGCGGCACACGGGAAGTTGGTGCAGCGCGGAGCAACGCCGTTACATTACCGCGCCGTATGCCTCGGTGATGGCGCGGTCGGCGTACTCCTCGGAGGCGTAGGCGAAGCCGTTGTCGCCCCAGTCGGCTCCCCAACTGTTGCGCACGATGAAGGTGTTCGCGGTGTAGCCCACCAAGCAGATGGCGTGGCCGCCGCCCGGTTCGTCCTCGTCCATACGGAACAGGGCCAGTTCGCCGTGCGTGCCGGCGGCCTGCCGGAAGGTGCGGTCCACCTCCACCCGCGCCAGGATCGGGCCCTGGTTGGACAGCCAGCGGCGCCACGCGGTGCGGCTGCGGCGCAGGTTGTGGTAGCTGGCGATCCGGTACCTCGCCGCCATGGTGTAGAACGCCGCGGCCCGCATCGGGCTCAGGGCGCCGTCCATCGGCAGCACACTGTCCGGTACGCAGCCGTAGCGGCGGGCCACGCGCAACGCCAGCTTGGTCTGGGTGCCGGCCGACTCGATGAAGGTGGTGGGATAGTCGTTGAGGCGGTCGGTCTCCTTGTTGGCCATCCAGATGAAGCGCGGCGACGGGCGCTCGCCGGGGGCCAGCAGGCCCGCCTTCCAGTAGTGCCAGTGCAGCACGCCGTCGGCCGCGGCAAAGCCCACGCAGGCGCCGGTGGAGCCCTGGTCCCGGACCGGCCAGTCGGGGCGCCGCAGGTCCACCTCCGCCCGCGCCGCCGCACGCGACACCACCCCGGCCGCCAGGGCGTCCTCGAAGGTCCAGTCGCCCTCGACCCCCGCGGACGGTTCGCAGTTCAGGATGAATCGCCCCGCCCCCTCCTCACGCGCCGCCACGACCGCCCCCGGGCCGCCCATCACGGCGCCGCCGCCGTGCCACCCCCACACTCATCGAGCCCTGACAGTACGAGACGCCGTGCCCCGTTGTCGACCGCCGGCAGGGCCGCCTGCCCGGGCGTCGGCCACCCGGCGCCGCGAGTCCTCACCTCCTGGACGACCGCGGACTCAGCTCGCGCCGGCCACGCTGGTGGCCGCGGCCAGGCGGTACGCAACACACCTGGTGGTACGGCGCTGCCTTGTGCTACTCCTGCGGCGGCGGCGGCGGCAGTGGCAGCATCTCGCCGTTGTATGCGGCGGACCGCTTGCCGCACTCGGCGTAGCTGACCGTGAGCACGTTGCCGGGATCGTCGCTGACCTTGAAGTAGCCGCCGGTCAGCACGGTGTCGCAGGCCGCCTTGTCGAACACGATCCCGGTGGAGCTCACGGCATACGCGGGCGCCGGACCGGCGTGCTCCGGCGCCTGGGCACGGCACGCCTGTTGTTCGTCCCCGGCCAGCTTCGAGCAGTCGACCGGGACAGGAACCAGCGAGACCGTGCCCTCTTCGATCGCCAGCGTGCCGGCCTCGAATGAGCCTGCGAGGGTTCCGGCGTAGGTCAGCCGGGACTCGAATGCCAGGAACGGCTCCTCTTCGGCCATCGCGGGAACGTGTATCGTGCTGCCGTAGGACAGCGCATAGCCGCCGCCCTCCCTCGCTGCGACGCGCACGGTCTGTGTGCCGGAAGTGAACAGGTGCGTCTCGTCGCCGGCGGTGAGCGTGATCCGGAAGTCAAGCTCGGAACGAAAGCCGCTCAACGGATCCTGGTCGTCCTCGTCCCACAGCCGGAGCGTGCCGCCGAGGTGGAAGAACACGTCACAGTCGATGGACAGGGTCTCCCACACGGCGGGGTAGCCGTCCGCATCGCCGTCGGCGCCTTCCAACGCCGGCAGGCAGCCGGCCAGATCCGGCGCGTCCGCACCGGGAGATGCTTCGCTCGCCGCGACCAGGGTCAGTGCGCGCGGTTCGCCGAGCACGCGTATCGAGGAAACGAGTTGCTCGTCCACGAGTCGTGAAGCGGCCAAGTCCGCGGCGGCCTCCCGGGTCAGATGTTCCTCAGGGACGTTGGCGGCTGTTCCACAGGCGGCCAGCCCAAGCCCGGCGGCGGCCACCACCGCCATTGCAAACCACACCCGGTTCCGATACGCGGGCGACGACAACACGCTCACCATGCAAGCCTCCCCTCACCATTGTCGGCTCCGGCGCCGCCAACCCCGAACGTGGAGGCGCGCGGTTGGGCGACACGGAAGACGCGTAGACAGCGGGGCACGCCACGGGTGCCGCTCGATGCGGCGCCGCGGATGGTGCCGGCCGGCGCCGGCCGGTCGACAGCGCCGGATTCGCCGCGGACGGTTCGCAGTTCAGGCTGAACCGCCCCGTGCTCTCATCACCCTCGCCGTCACGACCTCCCCCGGGCCGCCCATCGCAGCGGCGCCGCCGTCCCACCACGGCATCCATGTGCACTGACGGTGCGAGACGCCGCGTCCCGTTGTCGACCGCCGTCAGGACCGCCGCCGGGGAGTTGGCGATGGCGATTCGACGCGCGCGCCTCGTACTGCTCCCGCGGCGGCGACGCGGGGGCGCTTGCGTTACGGCAGGTTCAGGGGAATGTCGACGTCGCTGTCGGCGATGCGGTACGCGCGGTAGGTCCAGGCATCCTCGCTGGCCCTGCGCAGGTTCACTTCCAGGTGGGCGGTGCCGGTGGCCGGGTCGACTTCGCTCACCGCGATGGTCCTGTTCAGCGCGACCGTACGGCCCTCGGCGCTGCCGCCCCAGCTTATCAGCCAGTGCACGCTGCCGCCGAAGCCGTCCAGTACGTGGACCCCGCCGCGGTAGGGGAAGTAGCCCTGCGCGGCGGGCAACCGGTACTCGCGCTCATACTCCGCCTGGGTGCCGGACGAAATGTCGTATTCCACCGCGCGCGAGAACGGGGTGGTGTCCTTGCGCGCGCCCAGGCACTGGACGCCGTTGTCGTACATCACCACCGTGTCCGAGGAGGTCAGCGTGACGTGGTGTTGGCCGCAGAATTCCTCGACGACCGTAGTGTCCGAGTGCTCGACCAGTTCCAGGTGCTCGGTGGTCGAACTCGCCGGTGGCGCCGTGCCGCCGAGCTTCCACTCCACTACGCCGGTGGTGCCGTCGATCCGCAGCACCTGCGCGCAGCCGCGGGACGACGCCACGTAGTCCCCGTCCGCCAGGACCTGCACCCCGTTGATGTGCGCGTATCCCGGCGGCCACGTCAGCGTGCCGCGCAGGAACAACCCGACCTTGCAATCGTTGCCCCACTGCAGCACGTCGCGGTGATCCCAGGTATTCCACGTGAACGACGAGGTGCCGCTTGCGCCGGCGCCGCGGCGCTGGATGACCGAATCGGCGACCCCCTCGGTCTCGCTTCCTCCGTGGTCCGAGAAGTCGCGCGGTTCGTCGTCGTAGTAGGACAGCATCACGTAGTCCCCGTCCGCCGCGATCAGGAACTCGTGGCCGTCGGTCTGCGACAGGGGCGACACCGTGGTAACGGTAGCGGTGACATCAAGCTGCTTGTTGAGCAGATCAATCTCCCAGTTGCCGAACGGCGAGTCGTTGAGGTTGTACGCATCCCGGCGCGCCACCGAGAACACGCCGCTGCCGTGGTGCCTGAAGTCCATGGCCCAGAAGCTGTCGTCGGTAAGCAGGCGATGGAATCTCGGCACCCCGTTGTTGTCGACTACCGCCATGAACGTGGTGCGCGTGCTGTAGCCGCCGTAGGCCGGGGTAAGGAGCAACAGCCCATCCTTGACCTGGCTGCTCCTGGTGAGAATCTCGATGGTGGGGAAGGCGGCCGGCAGGCAGTGCACGACGTAGGTCCTGCTGTCGCCGCCGTCGCTGACCTCGATCGCCACGTCGTGGTCGCCGCCGACCGTGACGCTCGCGTTCAGGACGCCGGTGGTCGAGACCGTGTTACGGGTGCTGTCCTTGCGCCGCAACGTGAGCCGCGCGCCCGCCCGCCCGGTCTCGGCCGCGACACGGAGCGTGGTCGAGCCACGGCAGGTCAGCGCGTAGTGCAGGGTGCCGGCGGCGAACGCCGGGTACATGGTGCCGCCGCCGGTGACCGCCAGGCAGGACAGAGCGAGCGGGACGGAGTCGCCGGTGTCGTCGCGACTGCCGGTATCGCAGAGATCGCCGGGGCCGCCGGGACTACTCGGGCCACCGGGACTACTCGGGCCACCGGGACTACCTGGGCCACCGGGACTACCCGGACCGCCGGGACTGCCCGGGCCCGTGGGACCAGTGGTGGGACCGGTGGCGGGCGACTCGTCGCCGTCGGTGATCGTGCCGATGGCGGTGGCGTTCGACAGCGTGGCGCCGGTGGGGTTGCTCAGCGTGACCGAGAACGTCTCGGGTTCCTCTTCGATATCGTCAGGGAGAATCGCCACCTCGACAGAGGCCGAGCTGGCGCCGTCACCGAGCGTCACGGTGCCGCTCGCCGCCGTGTAGTCCTGTCCGGCCAGCGCCGTGCCGTCCGCGGTCTCGTACTCCACCGTGACCGCCGTGCCGAGCTTGCCGCTCAGGCTCACCGGGAAGCGCAGCACGCCGGCGGACTCGGGTGCGCTCGCGTCCCCTATCGCCAGCGCCGGAGGCGCGTCCGGCTGATCGCCGCCGGAGGGGGTATCGGGTTGCTGCCCAGGCTCATCCTGCGGCGCGGCGTGCTCCGCCTGCCGCTTGGCGGCGTCGACGTGCGGCGCCGAGCATCCGGCCACCGCCAGCAGGGCCATCAGCGCGGCCGCCGCCCAAGCATTCGAAGGCATCAAGGGGCGTGCGGGCCGCAACGGACGGCGCTCCGGCAGGTAGCCCGGCGCGTTCCCACGCTGAACGGCAAACAGACCAGGCGGCGGCGGGACTCGCGTCTCCTATTCGTAACGGTGGACAGCATGAAAATGGAAGTACGGTAAATCTATCGTCGATTTCGCCCACGTTCAATCACGCCACGGTCGGTGGCCCGTTGACCACCGAGTGCCGTAGCACCTATAACTCGGTTGGGGAGTTCGCATGGCACGAGTGACATTGATCGACAGAGCCGCAGCCAGGATCCGGGTCGGCCTGGTCGCGGCAGTGGCAGTGACAGTGGCACTTGGGATGCCGCTGCTGCTAGGCGGCTGCGGTGCTGCCGCCCCGTCGAAACCCTTCAGCGCCACCCTGCTGGAGATCCGGGAGGATGCCGCTACCGGCCCCGACTTCCAGGCAGACGGAAGCATCGAGAACGCGGGAGATGCCGACTACTACGAACTCCGAATCAAGCGGGACTTCGCCTCGGTCGTCGTGATGACCGGCGGCACGACTGATACGGCCGGCCAACTGCTGACCGCCGACCGGATGGCGATAACCAAGGAGTGCGAGGGAACCGAGCCCGACGGGCCCTGTGTGTTCTCCTACGACGCGGACACCGCGCACAACGACGCCCGCAACGAGGCGTTCAACAGCATGGAACCGTCGGGCAACTTCGTGTGGGAGGGGAATCTTCCCGGCCCCGACGGCGGTGACGAGTACCGCCGCTACTACATTCGCGTGACTGGCGAGAACGGCTCGACCGGTGATTACGTGTTGACCGTCGAGTTGAACGAGGGCGAAGGGCCCATGTACTCGTAGGAGGGGACGTGTTCCGGATTCTCGCCGCACTCGGCATCGCCCTGGCCATTGCCCTGGCCATTGCCCTGGTTTCGCTGCTCGCTATCGGATGCCGGGTGCCGGGCACGGACCGTGCGGACGCGGACGCAGGACGCGGAGCGCTCGAGTCGCTCCAGGTGGCGGGCGCAGCAGGCTGGTATCCGGCTTTCGATCCCGACGTGCACCACTACGCGGTGCGGTGCGCGGACGCAACGCGGCTCCAGGTCAGCGCGCGGGCCGTGGACGACGGTGCCCGCCTGACGATGCTGCACAGTGGTCGGACGGAGATCGGGGCCATCGCGGAGACGGTCACGGCCGACAGCGGTCACGATCTGGCAATCGAGATCCGCGGCAGCCGGGCCACGTCCACCTACTACCTGCACTGCATTCCGCCGGATTTCCCGGACGTCACCATCGAGACGCGCACCGAAGCCGTGACCGGCGGCCTGCTGCTGATGACCCCCGGTGTACGCAGAACCGACATCTCGTTTCTGGCCATCATGGACAACAACGGCGTGCCGCGCCGGGTGATGCGGCCCAACGTGAGTGCGCGCAACTTCCGGCGCCACCCCGACGGCCGCTTCTCGTTCTCCGAACGCGGCGCCGACGGGTTGGAACGCACCGTCATCCTGGACGCCGCGCTCAACCGGATCGACACCGTCACGCTGGTCGCCCCGCTGCTGCCCGAACACACCGGCGGCCACGACTTCCTGATCACCGACAACGGCAATTACCTGCAGATGTCCTACTACCCCGCGGAGCGTGACCTGAGCGGCTTCACCTGCCGCAACGAGGACGACACCACCCGGCCGTGCTCGACCGCGGAGCCCGCCGACGACTCGGTGATCCAGGAGGTCGCGCCGGACGCGGGCGAGGTGTGGCGCTGGAACTCGTGGGACCACGTCAAGATTGCCGACTGCACGATCCATCGCTTCCCGAACGACTACGCGCACCTCAACTCGCTGCACGAGCTGGACGGCGACATCGTGGCCGGGCTGCGCGGCTGTGCGCAGGTGCTGCGCATCGAGCGCGCCACCGGTGCCGTGGTGTGGCAGATCGGCGGCTCCGAGCCGATGCGTGCCGACCGCCCGGCGCCGTCGACCGGCGCCACCCGCTACCTGCCGGTGGAGAACGATCCGCTCGGCGAGTTCTGCGGCCAGCACCACGTCACCGCGACGCCGGCGGGGTCGCTGCTGATGTTCGACAACGGCAACCACTGCCTCGGGCCGCGCAAGGACCTGCCGCCGGTTACCCGCATCGTGGAGTACGACATCTCTTCCGGCGCCGGGGCGCGCTTCGTGCGCGAGTATCGGCTGCCGGAGGAGGACGGTGTCGCGGTCTCCGGCGGCGGGGTAACCGCCCTGCCGAGCGGAAACTGGCTCGTTACGTGGGGCAGCAACGGACCAAGGATCGCGGTGAGCGAAGTGGACACCGCCGGCAACGAGGTGTTCCGCATGAGCATGTCCCGAGACGGCCGCGCGTACGGCACCGGCCGCGTGTACCGGGAGAACGAGGCCGCGCTCGACCTGCAACCCAACTTTCCGGCCGCACCGTAGCAGCCGCGCCGCCTACCGGTTACGGGAGGCGGGTGGCGCAGAAGTGGCCGGAGGCGCGGCGGGCGTGGACGCCGCTCGACCAGGTGCCGGCGAAGCTTCCCCACTCGGCAACGTGGGCGACGTGCAGCGCCATGTAGCCGCCGTCGACCGCTTGCGGCCCGTGGCGGCGGTTGGCCAGCGAACCGAAGCGCAGGGTGATGGCGACCGGTGCGTTGGCGGCGGGCCGCTGCTCCAGCACCAGCACGCCCGGCTGCAGCGGGTCGCGCGAACCGATGTCGCCGATCTCCAGGGCGTCCACCGCCGCCAGATCGATGGCGGCCCAGCCGTACAGCGGCAGCAGCACCGTGTCGTCCGCGGGTGCACCGCCGATCTCCGGCAGCCGGCGCAGGGAGGGCTCGTTGTCGGCCAGTTCCAGGGTGCCCATCGCGGAGCGTTCGGCGCCGTCGCGGACGGTTACCAGGGTCAGGTGGTAGCGCCCGGCGCCGCGCACGAGGGTGGCTCCGGCCGGCAGCTCGCCTTCCCGCGCACCGCAGGCGGAGATCGCCGTCGGGCCGGCGGGAACCCGCGGCGCGCGCTCCTCCGCGCCGCCCGCACAACCGCCCGCCACCGGAGCCAGCAGCGCACACAGGGCAACGATCCACCCGCCGCGCACCAGTCCGCGGATACGCGCACATCGGTTGACAGCAGTCTTGGGACAAATGCAAGGAGCCGGCACATGTTGACCATACGTTCCAACGGCGTGGGCGTCAATCGAGCGTTTCGCACTTGGAACGCGCGACCGGGGATCACTCCCCTGCCGGTTCACACACGCGCGTCACTCCGGTGAGTCGTCGAGTTCCTCCGGCTCAATGACCTCGATTCCGGCCTGCTTCAAATGGTGAGCGCGGTCGCTGTGGATCGAGGCCGTGGCAAGTATGACACGCGCGGGGCGCACGCCGGTGGACTCCTCATAGAGCCGGCGCTTGCGCTCGAGGCGAGTCTGGATGGTGGGTCCGACGCTGGCGGCGATCTCGACCAGAACGTGCTGATGATCGTGGATCACCACGCCGAACTGCTCGCCAGCGATGGTGCGCTGCTCGACGCCGACACCGAACGACTTCTCGACCAGCGCTGCGATGGTTCGGCGGAACAGGCTCTCGTTGCGGATCCCCCAACGCGCCCCAAGCCGGTCGATCGCCCGATGTACATCCTCGAATCGATCGTAAACCTCGGCACGAAACTGATCGAACCGCCGGTCCGCGCGGTCGAAGCGCTCATCCATGCGGTCGAAGCGCTCATCTACGCCCGCGAAGCGGCTCTCCATCTCGGTACGCAACGCGCGCAACTCGGTGATGACCAAGGCGACTTCTTCACGGCGCGCGAAGGTCTTCAGAAACGCGTGGAACAGTGCCGGCTGCAGGTCCGGCCGCCGTTCCAGCAGGTCAGGCAGACGACGGCTGAACAGTTCGATCAGGTCCTCGTCGCGGAGTGGTGACATCGGTTCGCGGCTTGCCCGCACGGCTACGCTCCAACCATCGCAGATTGCATCAAGGTAACTGCGCAACGGTACTGCGTCCAGAACGAGCGGCCGCGAACGTGGCCTTGCACAGCCTGGGTGTCGCCAACGCCCGGCGTGTGGAAGTGCTCCTTGACGACGGCTGTTTGGGCCCTGCTCGCTTGCGCGGCGGCCGTCAACGAACTGTGCAGGTTTGCTCGGGTATTGGCTCGAACCGGGGGCCGGCCGCGGGAGCCGGGCGGGCGCGCCCGATGGCGCTTGCCTCCGACTCCCGCTGGCCGGCGGACGTTTACGACGCCAGCTCGGCGGCCGGCTCTTTCTGGTCGGCGGTGGACTCCTGGTCGTCGCCGGCCTCACGCCGCCGTGGCTGGAACTCGACGTGTTCGGCCACGATCACGATCTTGGCGCGCGGGTTGCCGTCGCCGTCTTCCCAGCGCTCCTGCTTGAGGCGGCCCACGACGCGCACGCCGCGGCCCTTGGTGAGGTGCTCGGCGCACACGGTGGCGAGCTTGCCCCAGGTGGTGGCCTCGACGAAGGAAACCTCCTCCTGGCGCTCGCCGTTCACCTTGTAGGAGCGGTTGCACGCTACCACGAGCGTGCACACCGGCGTGCCCTTCGGCGTGTAGCGAAGTTCGGGATCCCGACACAGGTTCCCTTCCAACAGTACGGAATTGAGGTTGTTCACACAGCCCTCCTCGTGTAGTTCGGCGGAGCCGGCGCCGCGGTCGCCGGACCCGCTCTCGCAACCCTATAAACGGGCTACCGTCCGTACCGCTTCAACGGGAGGGAAAAAAAGTGGGGGTGCAACCAGAGACACGAAAACGGCGCGCCCCCCGAGGGAGACGCGCCGTCATGGTTAGCGAGAGTCTGCGAAAACCTAGTAGACGATCTTGGTCCAGAGGGTGACTGTTCCCTGCTGGGCTTCATTGGCGCCGGAATCGACCAGTCGTTCAGTATTCCACTTCAGACCGAACTCCGTAGCCGGGATCGCGCCCGTCAGCACCGCCCGTACCTCAAGGCCCACATAGGTGTGGTCCTCGCTGCCGTCAAGCTGGTTGACCTCAACCGTCGTGCCCGGCGTCAGCTTGCCACCCATCGCATCAAGGTGATAGTCAAGCGAACCCTTTACGAGCAGGTCCGACATGTCGTTCTCGGTCATCGGAGCACCCTCAGCATCGTCGCCGCCGGAGATGTCGAACATGCCCCACTTCAGCGACATGTCGAGATCCTCGACGAGGCCGCTCTTGTCCGCGATCTCCACCGTCACGTCGGAGGCCACCTTCTTCCGACTCGAAGTTATGAAGTCAGCTTTGAGGCTGGTGTCCGAGGTTAGTGTGACCATAGCGTTGGCGCCGGCTTCCCAATCCATCTGCTCGTTCACTTCGGTATCGGGATCGTCAGAGTCGCCGGTCATCTCAATGTCGGCACCACCGGACAACTGGATGTCGCCAAACGTGGTCGTCAGCTTGCCGCCAATGCCGGTGTTGTCGTCATCGTCCATGGGAGTGGCGTCGTCGTTGTTCTTGAAACCCTGCGCGAACGCTATGTCGAGCCGCGCGGGTCCCACTTCCACGCCCAGATCGGCGCTGACCGCGTACGGACCCTGCGTGTTGCCGCCATCCTCCTTGAACTCTTCCTCCGAAGAGACGCCAATCGCCAAGTCCAGGTCGGCCGTGTCGTAACCGATCGTGATGCCGTGGCCCTTGTTGATCTCGCTTCCCACGTCGTTCGGGTCGTCGTCGCCCACCGCCTTGTAGTCGTCGTCGTCGGGATCGTCGTTCTCAACGGCGGCCACGAGGTCGGCCTTGTTGTCGGGGGCGGCGAAAATCCTCAGGAACAGCGGGCCGTTCCTGAGGGTGGCCACGATGTCCGGCTCCACCACGTAGAGACGGGTGTAACCTGCGGTTGTACCGTCGTCCCTGAGGAACTTCGTGTCGTCCTCTTCGTTATCGCTGTCAATCACGATCTGGAAGTCGTTCAACTCGATCGAGCCGTACCAGCCGGACATCATCTCCGCGGGCTTCTTGTCCGACTGCTTGGCGACGAGCTCGATCTTGATGTTGGCGCTCGACGCGCTCTTGAATCCGAACACCTCCTCATCCAGGTCGTAGCCCGCGGTGGCCGTCGCATCACCGGAGATGCTGAAGTTCGTTCCGATTGCCATTTGCCCGTACAGGCCGGCCGAGCCCGCGGCAAGTAGCACCACTAGTAGAAGTGAGAGTTTCTTCATCACTTCCTCCTTCACTTATTGCCGGGGCCTGTAAATGCGGGCCTTTAGTCGGGCCAACGGCCCGGCAGAACCCTGCCCCCGCTATCCGATGGCGCAATAATGCACTGCCCAATCGGATGTTGTCAACCTGTTGCGCCCCGAAATCGAGCGCCCGCTCACTTTATCGGCAAACGAGCCCCCAGACTTCCGCCGGGGCTGGTCAACTCCAGGATACTCCTACGGATACGCGCGCGCAACCGCCAGCGCATCGCGGCGAACGTATCATGGAATGACCACCGTGTACAGTCACCGGAACGGACACTATGCCCGTACTTCCAAACAATTGCAAGCGGCCCGTCCTCCTTTGCGGACCGATACCTTGCACCATGTCGCGAGCGCTGTCAAACACTCGTTTTCCTGGGGGTGCCGAAGCAATAGCCATGCCAAGCGGCACCGTGGAAAGCAACCGGCTCAGCATACGACAAGGCGGCACAGCCGGCAAGCACGCGACCACGAGATGACATTATGGTAGGAAACAGGAGGTCGGAGCCACCGAATGGTAGGAAAATGGCCGATAGAAACAGGTTGACCGGGAGCGGCGGCGGTCGTACCATCGCAATTCGCCATGGCTGCCGAATTCAGTCTTTCCATCTATCCGTGGGTCTACCTGAGCAAGTTCGACGGAGACGCATGGGTTCCCGAGTATGTCGAGAAGCGCCACCTGAGCCCGGCCGAGGAGGAGGCGCTGCCGGACGCGGAGCGCGAGCGCCTGTACCGCGAGCGCAACGAGTTCCCCGGGCTGCCGCTGGTCAACTACTCGACCCAGTACGCGATGGCCTGCTTCGAGGGCCTGAAGGCGTTCCCGCAGCCGGACGGATCGCTGAAGCTGTTCCGCCCGCGCGAGAACGGCATCCGCATGAAGCGCTCCATGGAGGGGTTGTACATGCCGGGCGTGCCGGTGGACGAGTTCGTGGCGGCGGCGTGCGGCGTGGTGGCGCGCAACCAGGCGATCGGCTTCGCGCCCGCCTACGACCCGGCCTGGGAGCGCGACGACTTCGCCGGCGGGCATTCCGTATATATAAGGCCCTTCTCGCTGGCCGAGGGCGGCATCGGCGTGAACCTGAGCCAGGCGCCCTGGTTCGTGGTCATCTCCACGCGGGTCGGGTCCTACTTCGCCGACGGCGGCAGCTCGGCCACCGTCACCACGCGGCGGGTGCGCGCCACCCCCGGCGGCACCGGCTGGATCAAGTGCAGCGCCAACTACGTGACCAGCGCGCTGGCGAAGCGCGAGGCAGAGGTGGCCGGCTACATGGAGTGCGTGTTCCTGGACGCCGAGCATCACCGCTACGTGGAGGAGGGCTCCTCCTGCAACCTGTTCTTCGTGCTCGGCGACGGCCGCCTGGTGACGCCGGCGCTCGGCGACACCATCCTGCCCGGCATCACGCGGCGTACCATCCTGGAGCTGGCCGCCGAGGAGGGCATGACGGTGGAGGAGCGCCCGGTGGCGGTGGAAGAGGTGCTCGACGACGCGGTCGAGGCATTCGGCACCGGCACGGCCGCGGGCGTGACCTACTTCAGCTCACTGCGCCACGGCGAAACCGAGAAGGTGTTCGGCGACGGCGCCATCGGTCCGGTGGCGCGCGGGTTCTTGAAGACGCTGAAGGGCGTGCAGTACGGGGCGCTGGAGGACCGCTGCGGCTGGATGGTGCCGGTTACGGGCGCCGCCGGGGAGGCGGGCGCCGGGGCCGAAGCGGGCGATGCGGGCCGGGTCAACGGCGCCGCCGCGGCGCGGCAGGGCGCCGGGG